>DLGO01000067.1:40338-40562 GCA_002482725.1 Bacteroidetes bacterium UBA7692
AACTCAGCCTCGCACGGAGCGGGAAGAAAAATGAGCCGAACCAAAGCACTGAGCTTTGTAACCAAATCGGATATGAAAGCCGTGCTGAAAGACCATGGTGTAACCCTGATAGGAGCGGGACGCGATGAAGCTCCTATGGCCTACAAGAATATACATGCGGTAATGGCCGCGCAAACAGACCTGGTAGACGTGGTGGCCAAATTTACCCCGAAAATGGTGAGGAT
>DLGO01000067.1:40615-46295 GCA_002482725.1 Bacteroidetes bacterium UBA7692
TGGATGACGGAAGCAGGGAGGATTAATTTTATGGATGAAGAGGGCAGCAATTTGGCTGCCCTTTCTTATTTTTACTACGATAGATGGAAATGAAACATTTGTTATTGTAAATATATTTCCGATATATTTAGGTTGTCCACCTATTCGATTAATCAGAAAACATGTCCCATATGAAACTGATTTATACCAGGCTACCCATGTTAATTGCTGTTGGCTTTATAGCAGCTGTCGGAATACAATGTATGGAAGGGGAAAAAAGGATTGTGATGCAGAGCTTCAAGACTTTTCCTACAGAAATTGATGGCTGCAGCTGTTACTTCTCGCAGAGTAAAGAGGCTTTTAAGAAGAAGGAATACTTTTATGTAAGTAACCTGATGGATACTGCCTTTATAAAGGCAGATGGCAAATGGATCCGGTTTGTGCGCACCGAATCTAAAAAGGGCGAGAACAAAACCATGATTGAAAAATTCAGCGGGCAGGATATGGAAATGACGCTGGTGACGAATGCAGGCACCATAAACGGAGACGAAACGCAACTGCACTCCGGCTCACTGACGCTGGAGGTGAAAGGTGGCAGCAAGATAAAGAAGGAGTTTTACGGGGAGTGTGGGTGTTAGGAGAAAACGCAGATAGCCACTATGATAGAGATAAGAAAGGCAACACTTGAGGATGCTGCGGCTATAGTACCGCTATGGAAGCAATTGATGGATCAGCACCACGAGATACACAGGATATTTCAATTGGTGAAAGGCTCTGCTGATGGCCTGTTAGCAGCGATGCAATCTATGTTGGCGAACGATAAAACAGCGGTTTTCGTAGCAAGTGACAAGGACAGGATAATAGGTTTTGCCATGGCATCGCTGGGCAGGCGGCCACCACAGTTTATATTGGGGCTAAGGGGCAGCATATCTGATATTTTTGTAGAGGAAGCATACCGTAAGGCAGGTGTTGCCACACAGCTGGTAGCGCATAGTAAGCAATGGCTGCTGAGCAATGGCGTGGAATACATAGATATGCAGGTGACGGTGGATAATACGGCGGCCATGCGCTTTTGGGAGAAGCAGGGCTTTGGCACTGTGAACCACTATATGGTGATGAATGATACCAGCATTACCATACGAAATGCGCATGTGCAGGATGCTGCGCAGATAGCTTATGTACATATCAATACATGGAAGACCACTTACACTGGAATAGTGCCGGAGGCATATCTGGAGCAGATGGAGCTAAAGGCACGAACCGAAATGTGGTAAAGGATATTGGCACAGACAAGCGACAACTTGTTTGTAGCAGAGCTGCACGGAGTGGTGGTGGGTTTTGCTACGGCAGGTGAGCCAAGCGAGGACAAGGGCTACGATGGTGAGCTATACGCCATCTACATACTGCAAGCGCAACAAAAGAAAGGGATAGGTGGGATGTTATTCAAAGCAGCGATAAGTTACCTGAAGGGCAAGGGCAATAAATCCATGTACCTGTGGGTGCTGGAAGAGAACCCTGCTACTGAATTTTACAGGCATAAGGGTGGGGTACCTTTTGATAAAAAGGAAATAGAAATAGGAGGGAAGGTGTTGATGGAGGTGGGGTATGGGTGGGAGATATAAATGAGTTTAATTTTACATTTTAATGACAATGTCCGTGATTAATTCATGAATGGTATATTTTAAGTTGGCATATTTGATGCAACTAAAATTTACATGATGAATAAAACTCTACTACTATTAACTCTAATTTGCTTGTTTGCCATTTCCAGCCATGGTCAAGGTTACAGCCAGTATTTTGATGGCCCGGATAATAGTGGGTTTGGGCAAATACCATATACAATAGATTCCGGAGCCAATAATATCTGGCAAGTTGGTTATCCATTTAAGGCAGCATTTGAGTATTCTCCTATATCGGGACGGAATGCGATAGTCACAGATACTGTGAAACCTTATCCTCCCAATAATAAATCCAGTTTTATTCTAAAAGTGCCTGTGTTTAAACCATACGGAATTTATGCATTGCAGTGGGTGCAGAGGTTTGATTTTGATTCTACAGGTGACGGTGGCCTGGTGGAATATTCTATAGATACGGCTAAAACCTGGCAGAGCGTTTTTGATAATCCATACGTATATAATTTTTATGGGTTCAATACCAATAATGTGGGTACCCTTTTGTCGGGACAGACGGGGTTTGCGGGGAAAGATACTTCGGTACAGGATGTTTGGCTTTGCTTTGGGTATTCGTGGTTGTATAATTCAAAACTTGATACGCTTTTGATCCGGTTTACATTTATGTCGGACTCAATTAATAATCCCAGGGCCGGTTGGATGATAGATAATATAATGTCGCGCATAACGATGATACATACTATTAAAAATGTAGTGATGAAGGATTACCTGAAACTTTATCCGAATCCATCGAACGGACGTGTTTATATTGAGGCAGAAAATCTTCTTGAGTTCCATATAATAGAAACGATGGAGTTGATAGATGCACAGGGAATAATAGTAGAACGATGGAACAATATCCCTACAAAATTCTGGTTTGAAACAAATAAGTATGCTGTAGGTAAATACATGGTAAGGATAAAGACCAATAAGAAAACGGAAACTTTGCCGCTTGTGATTTCGCGGCAATAAGCATCACTATGAGAAAACCGTTGGTATTCCTTTTTCTCATGGCAATATTGGTTTTGAGTTTTGTGCCTGAGCATAAAACAACGCTGTATATTTTTCCCAAACCTGCGTTCTTTCCGGATATGCCCGTTGCGGTTTCTTATACTGTGACAAATGAAGGGGTAGAGCTGGGGCGTCATTTGTTCTATGACCCTATTTTAAGTGCGGACAGCACCATGGCATGCGCCAGTTGCCACAAGCAGAGATTTGCATTTAGCGATAGCAGTGTCCCTTTCAGCAAAGGTATCAGCGCCGAGGCGATGCAAAGGAATACTATGCCACTATTTAATCTGGCTTGGTATCCGGCATTATTTTGGGATGGAAGGGCTGCCAGCATAGAAGAGCAGGTTTTCCATCCTGTACGTACCAAAAATGAAATGAACCTGTCGTGGGCAGATGCCACCGAGCGAGTGGGCCGGAGCAAATTGTATAGATCGCTATTTAATAAGTCATACGGTAAAAAAGCGATAGACAGTGTATTAATCGCCAAGTCCATTGCCCAGTTTTTGCGTACGCTGATTTCCTATCAATCTAAATTTGACAGGGTGCTAATTGGAAAGGACTCCCTGACAAAAGAGGAAGAAGAAGGGTTTATATTGATGAACGACCAAACCAAGGGAGATTGTCTTCACTGTCATACTTCTGATGCAGATGCGCTTGGTACGACTGCAAGGTTTAGCAATAACGGACTGGATACAGCAACGCTAACCACCAGTTACAGAGATAAAGGCAGAGGAGGTGTAACAGGAAAAAGCAATGAAATGGGACAATTTAAAATTCCATCCTTACGCAATGTAGCCCTTACTGCACCATATATGCACGATGGCAGGTTCAATACATTGGCAGAGGTTATAGAATTTTACAGCACGGGCGTGAAAAAAGGAATCAATGCAGACCCGAAAATGGGAAGTGCTCATAGAGGTGGGGTGAAGTTAAGCCCAATGGAGAAAGAAAAAATTATCGCATTTCTGAATACGATGACAGATAGTGTCTTTATTTCTAATCCTCAATTCAGTAATCCTTTTACTACTAAGCGTTGAACAATTTACTGCTTTACCACCCTTACCTGCCTGCTAACGCCATTTGCAACTACTCTCAATACATAAACCCCCGGTGCATATACGCTAAGGTCTATTTCATTAGTGTTGGTTTTTGCTAATACTTTATGCCCTGAGATATCGTACAGGTTTATTTCCTGTGCGCCTTCTGTTCCTGCGATGTTGATTCGCCCTGTGGTTGGGTTGGGGTAGACGGTAATGGATGGTGCGGTTTCAATATCCTGTAACCCGACAGAGCCGGTACAGGTTACGAAGCCTACTGCATCGTCCCAAAGGTCGGATTGCGTGGTGCGCAGGCCGCATTGGGTGCCGAGGGGTGTTGCTTTTATCTCGAGGTAGCAGTCGGTGCTGCTTTGGTACTGTGGCCAGCCAGCGAGTTGGGCGCTATTGGGGTTGCCTGTGTTGGCGAAGTTGACCCAGTAGCTGAGCATGGCTTTTTGTACGGAGTCGTCCTGTGGTTTAAACAGTGGGCCTGTGCCTGCGGTGGCATTTTCCCAATTGTTGAATACATACAATAACTCCATGCCGTGGTAGCTGCCAAGGGATGCGAGCTGCGGCAGTGTGTGCTTGTGTGTAAAGAAGTAACGCCATACGGGTTCTGTCTGGTTCAGGCTGATGCACTGTGCCGCCCTGCGGGTAGTGGCGGTAAACTGCCCATCGGTAAGTATGCCGATGTAAGACTGCCTTGCCTGTGTATTATTGCTACCCGGTGGGTAAAGCTGGGTGGCCTGTGTGCGGTATGCTGCGGGTACGCTTTTGTTGATGAGGGCCGTAACCATAGCCGGTATAACTGTGGGAGGGGAGGAAATGCTCATTTCCTCGGAGTTGGAGCCAATCATAACAGGCACATGGTTGAAGTTACCGCTTTGCAATGTCGGGGTTACAAAGTCTGTAAATACCAGATTGTCCTTTACCGATTGCCAGCTAAGCTGCAACGCACCGCCGACTAAGGGGCTGGTAAGCGACTGCACCAATGAGTTGGCGGGCAATGAGCGCATGTAGGCTATTTTTTGTGCATCGGTGCCTGTGGTGGTGAAGCTATCTACAAATGAAACACCCTTGGCTTTGGTAGTGTTGTAGTCGCCAATAACAGGGATGGCGCTTTGGATACAAGCCCTGTGAAACAAGCCCGAGGCTAAGGGGGTTAGTAGCAGGTTGCCCACATCTATGCCGCCTGCGCTTTCGCCAAATATCATGACTTTGGCAGAGTCGCCGCCAAATTTTGAGATGTTGTTCTTTACCCATTTTAGCGCCAGAATCTGGTCCAGTATGGCGTAGTTGCCTGCGGTGCCGTTTGGGTTTTCAGGCTCCAGTCCGGGGTGCACCAGAAAGCCAAAGGGGCCAAGCCTGTATTGGATAGTTACTACTACTGCACCGCCTCGGCTGGCCATGTTTTTACCGTTGAAGATTTCGGTACCTGCGGTAACCTGACTAGCACCGCCCTGCTGGTTGCCACCACCATGGATAAAAACCATAACGGGGCGCGTGCCTGCGCCGAGCTGCGGTGTCCATACGTTCAGGTACAGGCAGTCTTCGGCTCCTTCTATAGTATAAGTAGTGTCGCCCTGGTCGAAACGCTTTTGGGTGCACACAGGTGCATAGCTGGTTGCTGAAAGTGTATTGCTCCATGCTTCGGGGTTTTGCGGTGCACACCAGCGGAGGGAGTCAACAGGCGGCTTGGCAAAAGGGATACCAAGGAACTGATAAGTGCCGCCTACCTGGCTACCCTGTACCTGACCGAATTGCGTGGCGACGGTTTGGCTTTGTGCCGAAAGCACAGAAGCAAAAAGGAATAGTATCTGGAGTAAAATTCTTCTTGTCATGCGGAAACCGATTTGCGTGTTAGAGCGTGGTATTGTGGCAATAGTTTAAAGTTAAGTTAAAATATTATGTGTAAGAAGCTGTTTTGATTCATCTCAATAATTTGTTTATGGCTATTTCCGGCTGTAAACTGCATCAGGTTTT
>DLGO01000067.1:46358-48402 GCA_002482725.1 Bacteroidetes bacterium UBA7692
AAAGCATTTCGCTCGAAAATAGCTTATAAACAATTTTATCAGTTAAATCAAAACAGCTTCTAAGGCATAAAAAAGCTGCAAAGGTTAAGTTCCCTTGCAGCTTTTCACACTGTTATATGTCTTTCTTCACTTATTGTTGCAAGTCGTAAGTCTTGGCAGGTGTGCTGCGCAATTTGATGGTGGCAGTTTTGGTGCGCAGGTCCAGGATGTCGTAAATACGCACCTCGCTGGTTGCGGGTATGGTTATCTCTATAGTTTTTTCGCTGTTGTTGTAGTTTTTCCAAACGCCTATTACGGTGGTGGTGCCGTAGGATTCTATTACGCTTTTATCTGCTTTGAAGTCGATGGAATAGCCCGGGAAGTTGGTTTGGAAGTCGCTGTTTTTCTGCACGCCATCTTCGTAGTAGTTGGTTACGGTCCACTTGCCGGTTATCAATATTTCGTCAACGGTTTTTTTGCAGCCGGTAAGTGAAATGCTAAGGGCTACCAATACAAACAGGCTAATCTTTTTGATGTTATTCATTTGGGTATGATGTTTAATTTACGGTGTTTATTGTCCGCATAGTTAAGGATAGTTTGAAACTATGAAAGTTTAAATGGTTTAGGATTTTTTTGGAAGGTCTATTCGTAGACAAGGGCAACCGCAAGGGTTGCCCGTACAAATGCGCCATGTGGTATGTAGAAACATCATAGCATGTTTACGGCGATATAGATTTGACTGCAGGAGCGATAGACCATAGACGCGATAAATCGCGTCTCTACATAGTTTGGGTCGTAATGCGATATTAGATATTTTTGTTTTATTATTTTACAAATAATGTAAAATATATTTTCATTTTAGGTTGTTTGTATATATTCTCGATTCATTAAAAAACTAAAACCCTTTAGTAACTATGAAAGGAATACACAGGGACCAGGTGGAGTATCTGAAGAAGAGTATATGCCGGGGAGATGATAGCAAGGCACTTTTACAGAAATTTAAAAAGAGGTGGGAACTGGGCGAGGTTACCTTCCACAGGCGGGTGGCAATAGCCCGGGCGGAGCTGCGCAACAGTAGTAAACCCGCTGCGTGGGTGCTGGTGAATTTCAGTCATACTAATACCACGCAGGATAATCAAAATGAGGCGCCGAGATTTTGTCCGCATGGTGTGCCGCTGGATAATCAAAACGGAGGNNCATCAGAAAATTGGCGAAATAGTTAATCAGTTTGCTACGGAAAGAACAATAGAAAAGGTGGTGCTGGAAAATGATCAAAAAGCGGAGCAAAGGATGATCAAAAAAGAGGTGGTGAGGGATAATCAAAAATCTGTTGAAAGGGATAATCAAAAAAGGGTTGAGGCGGTTAATCAAAAAAAGGCAGAAGCGGAGGTGAAAGCCGCAGCTGAAGAATTGCTGTGCACGGAGATAATGACCATGGATGAATGCCTGCTGATGCTAACGAGGTTTGCGCACGGGCAGTACAAGCGGGAACGGCATATAGTATGCAAAAGTGAGGTAGTGGAGGTGATGGAGACACCGACCTTTGCTGCGAGGCGGGCGGCCGTGGTGGCGATAATGAAGTATCACCAGGCGGTGGCCGGAGCAAGTGACAAAAGCTATAAAGGAGAACTAGGCTATGACCCTAAAAAATATGTTGCCCTGACATTGGATGAAGCAAGGAATATGACCCCTGAAAGGCGTTGGGAGATACTAAAGAATGCCCAGGAAATGTAGTGCTGCAATAGAATGGATTTATTGTGATGGAAAAGATAACAGGCCTGATTTCAATATATGGTCATAGGCGCAGCCGATGAAATGGAATACGGACCGCAGCGGTGGAAAATAAGTATACATGGAATGGACAATTTCAGGTTTTACATGTAGACAAAAAAGCGGATAGCACAAATAAGTCTGCATACATTTACCCTATATGAAAAAACTGTTTTATTGCTTATTGGTGTTTGGGCTGGTAACGGGGTCCTGTGATGTGAAGAAAGAGGATGGGGCCAGCTCGCTGCAAGGGGTAGCGAAAGGATATGTAAAGGTGATACGTGTGGTGGATGGA
>DLGO01000018.1 GCA_002482725.1 Bacteroidetes bacterium UBA7692
CCAGCCCTGGAACGAATCACCCATGGACGAAAGCAGGTTGCGCTTGTTTACGTTTTCCATAGGTGGATTAAGCTTGCCCGGGCACGACAGGTAAAAGCGGATGCACTGGGTAAAAAAGTTCAGGCACAGGTTCCATTCTTTATCATCGAAATCTATACCCAAGTTCTTGCCAAAGTCGTCGCGCACACCACGGTCCTCCCTGTACTCGTTCATAATATTGTGGTGGTAGTAGTCGCTGAATATGGTGTACAGGATCCTGCGGGCCTTGGAGTTATCTATCTGGAAAGGTGGATAGTTGGATGTAAACCAAAGCTTCGGCGATTCGCTGAAGGGTATGGTGTATTGCTTAGTATTTTTTGGGTTGACCTGCATAGGGCCGGTGATAGAGCCAAAGAAGAAATCGAAGTTCAGGAAGCGCCAACAGTCGTCTATAATAAAAAGATCGGTGTGCTTGGTGGTGTTCTCGTATATGTGTTGGTTATCTGTAAGCTTCTTATTACGGCCATCCCGGTATTGTGTCTTCAGCAATTGATTGGCATTAATAAGCTGAGCGCCCAGGGACTTGCCGGAGCCCCCGGAGCTGTCGTCGCCCTCGGTTATCTTAGCATCCATACTCCAGACGGCCCAGGCGCGGGATACATCCTTGTACCGGTGAAAGATGTAGCCGTAGGCGTATATCTTGTTTATCAGGTGCTCCTTTTGCTCCTGCTGCTCCCTGGCTGTAAGCAGAGGGCCGGCTATATTGAAATGATGGTCTATACTGTAAGCAGCGGCCTTGTCTCTCGGCAGGCCCTCCATAAGCTTGTAATCCTCCTTTGCAAAGCTATACCTGGCTGCGTAGTCTTCCCGCTCATTGGCAGGAATGCCATCGAGCCGGTCCTCCAGCTCTTCGCGCCAATATAAGCGGGACCCGTTTATAAGATAGCGGAAGAAAAGACAATCCTGATTTGCGATATCGATATCCCAATGATCATCTTTTTTGGTAATGGTAAAAAACGGATCCAGTAGCTTGAACGGCTTGGAAATGATCTCCTCCTCCCAGGTGTACTTATCTGTCATACCAGGGCGAAAGGTTTCGATACCGTCGGCAGTGACCTTTACCGAGCCATTGGCAAAGAACATCCACTGGCTTTGCTTATCGAAATCGGAGAAGTCGATATCTACAAATGGCAGGTTGGACAGGCTGTTTTCATTCAGCTGGGTAGTGCGCAGAAACTCATTTAACAGTGCCACATCGGCGTACCGGCTGCGCAGGAAGTTGATGACAAAATCCCGGATTTTGCGCGGGTCCAGCTCCTTAACAACATTATCCTTTATATGTACATAGGTATAGGAGTCTTTGGCAGATTCTATTTCGTACCGGTAGAATCCGTTACGGTGCAGGAAGTTGATCAGGTGCACGTTGTTAACTGTATATCCCTTGCCAATCTTCTTGCCGGAGCGGTCGTACTTGTTCTGTATATCCCAAAAACGGTATGGATAGGAAACCTTTGGCAGATTGAAAAAATCCCACACGGTATAGAAGCGGAAATAATCCCTGAGGTCCTTGCACTCTTTATTGCGAAAATCGCGCCTGTGGCGAAGTTCTTCAGGCAGGTAGATAGTATGCATATCCAAATGCTCCAGGGCTACCTTGTGGGCTTCGCGCAGGCCAGTACGGTCTATATCGGGTATGTTGTATACCTTTTCGCAAAGCGATGCCAGGTTCTTGAACTGGCCATGGCTCAGGTGCGAGGTTTCGGAATTCATCCAAACAGGCCAGTATTGCTCTGCAAGGTCTTCAGTCTTGCTACTTCGGAAGCACTGGCCAATGCATGCCAGGTTGAGCCCATCGGAGCCACCGCTTACCAAGGTTACTTGTTTTAGCTTTTGTTTTTTCGACTTTTTTTCGGTTTCATCCTCTTTCGTTTCAGTTTCATCAAAAGGCTCCGGCTCATCCTGAATAGCGGTTAACTCAGTGTAAGCTTTGAGAGCCTGCTTTTCCCCAAAAATAAAATCTGCAGGGCGGCCATTATAATGCATGAAGCGCTTGCCGGGATCTGCGGATTTTGGCTGATAAACCTTTTTGAAATTATTCTGGTCCCAAACGAAAATGGGGTACTTATCAGTAGAGCTGATTTCGATGGCCGAGCGGTCTTTGATAACGGTGTACATTTCTACAGCATAGAAATTGTACCTGGCAAATACCTTGGCCACTTCCAGGTGAGCCAAATCGGCAGCGCCTTTGGCCCTGTCTTCGGCAGTGGCGTATTTGGTATCCATATCAGCACCTTCGGCACAATCAATTAAATACTCCCAAACCTTTGGTGCAAGTATAGACAGGATTTCTGCACGGGTAAAGTCCCTGAGTGCAAAAGTCCATTTGCCCTCCTGCTCCTCTTCGAGGGCAGGGCGGCGGTAGATGATGGGCTTTAGCTCAACCTTTGGCAGGTCCGCTTCCGGAACTATGCCAAAGTGTGCGGCAATCGCTGCGATGGCTGTTTTGTAATCGCAGCCCTCCACATACATGTAGAGCTGAATGCAGTTTTTACCCTTTTGCCACATGGCAAAATTGGTAACAACCCAGGTGCCGTCTGCCATTTTTTTGACACCGGTGGATGCGCTCTTTTCGTCATGCATCTTAAACTTCTTTTGGGTATTATTAAAAGAAGCATGCGACTCGGGGAACATCCACTCGACGACAGTACGGCCACCGTCGGTTTTATTTAAAATTTCCTGTTGATCAATGAATTTCAAAGAGGGAGTTTTTATTTAAGTTTTCAATAGGCGTAGTAGAAAGGGCTGAGGGTTCAGCTCAGCTCAAAAGGGCAAATCATCATCCTGGAATTGTTTAACGCATTCTTTGACTTTCTCCCAATAGTCATTCTCCAGTTGGTCCCTAAACGAATCGAATAGTTCGGATGGACCTTCTGCCATAACTGTGCTATAGTCATTGCTAACATGGTAATGGTCAACCTCTGCGAAGTATTCCAGATTGAAAAAGGTAAATGAAAATTTAACCACTTGAGGTCGGCCATTACAACCACGGGAAAGAATGGAAATGTCGTGCAGCTTTAGGTTTGGTGAAAAGTCGATGGGAAATTCCATTTCGATTGAGTTTGAGTTTAAAAAATCGGCAGACCTTACCCGCTGCCAAAGTCGGGCTGATGATGATTATAAGTTATGGCTGGTTCGGTTGGTTTGGCTGGGTATGATTGGCAATTGCATCTTTATGTCTTTCCATAAAGTCATCAATATCTATCCCCAAAACGTTGCCCATAGAATGAAGCGAATATTCCATGTGAATACTTTTAAGCCACTCTGAGCCATCACTTAAATCTGTAGGCCTACGTTTTGGATTTATTACCAATCCGACACCTGCAAAGAATGCATCCCGTAAAGCTGTAACTTGTTCAGGTGGAAGTGACTGTAATTGCTCCGCTGAAAGAAAGCTTTCGAAAGACTTTTGAATAATTTTCTTGTTGAATAGCATTGTATAATTGTTTAATCGGTGAAAAGTGAATTAGAAAAGTGCCGGCTCCGGCAGGGGATTATAGCGTAGGTTGGTCCAATGGTAGAGGATCATCTTTTGGTAGAAGTAGCCCTTCAGCCGGTCTTTTTTGCGGGGTAGCTTTTGAATCCAGTAATCTGCAAAAGCCTGGCTATCCTCGTGGCCTTCATTGCGTACGAAATACGCTAAGGCTTCGCCGGTGATTTCTATAAAGTCTATCCAAATGCGCAACTTAAATCCCGGGTCGGATTTATTGATTTTGATAGTGACTGTTTGCCAACTGTGCAGAGTAAAACCCTTGACAGTTAAATGATGAATAGCATCGCAAGCAGCGAATGTAAGAGGCACACCAGTACGCGGCTTGCACTTTGGCCTTACCCTGACGGTATGTAACTGCTTACCAGCTAATATCTTTTCAATGGATGCATTGTAGAATGGTAGAAACATTGCTAGTTGGATTGTTTATGGTTATCAAATGCAATCCCTCTATTAGAGCGAATTCCTTTCCGCACATCTTCAATTACCACTTTAAAATCTTCGGGTAGGATATTGAACTCTTCATCTGTAACCGGAAGCAGGTGCAGGTGGATGTTTAAAATAAACAGCTTAGTACAATACAGGCATAAGGTAAAATCGCCCGGCGCGGGAGCACCAATAGTTTGGCGATCTAGTAACTTGCCACAGCTACAAATGGTTGGAGATATATTGGCCATATTAATTATAGGTTGGTGATTTATAAAAGGTAAGGCCATGGCCAATGCGCAAATACAAGCGAGTAGACACATAGCAGGTAAGCACTTTGGATGGCAGCTTACTAACCTGCTCCCTGGTAAGGCGAACGAAACTGCCTTCTTGTAAGACAGCAACTTCGGTACAGTGAGGGCATACCAGTATTTCGGCTATCTCATCAGTTTGGCCGGAAGTAGCATCTACCCTACCCCAACAGCTGGGGCATTTTGTAAGCTTTATACGGATAATAGACATAGGTGATTATTTGTATTTATTAATAGCGCTCGCGGTAGTCGTTGCTATCAGAATCAATGGCCTCATCCTCCTTGTGCTGTAGTGCCTGGCACTGGCAAGGGCCGGCTACGATGGGTGAGGCATGTGCTATGGCTACTACCCAATGTTTGCCACAGGGGCAGTGAGCGCGCACGTTGGCCAGCTTCTTGTATTCTGCAATGCGCAACTCGGCAGCGGTATATACCAGGGCAAAGCCATGGCGATCGGTACATAGTTCCATAGGGCGAACCTTTTCGGGGTGCAGGGTAGTGGTGTACTGCTGGTCGTCGCGCTTTACCGATATGCTTTCGATATAGGTAACGGCATTAGAAATGAATTCGCGAAAGCCGGTGATAACTGCGGGGTGGCCATCGGCCAACACGCGGGCATCGACAGCTATAAAAGACTGTTTTGCTGTGAGCATGTTATGTGGGATTGATTGTGACTTGGAATGTGCCGGGCGCGAAATGCCGGAAGTGTACCAGCTGCCGTAGGTGCCAAAGCTGAATATGGTAGCAGCTACCTGGCCAGCAGTAAATCCGAATTGTTGTATTGGATTCATATTGCAGGAGTTTTGGCGGCAGAAAGGGCGCACTGGGTTAAAAAGATTTTGTGGACCAGCTCTATACGGTTGTATAGCTTGATTACCTGCAAGGGTTTTACCACCTTCGGGTATTTGCGCCCGGTGGCCAATACATTGAAGTAGAGCTGATGGCTGCTATTGGTAAAGGGATTGCGAAAGCGTGGATCTGCCGGATTGTAGCAGAAATCCATCCAAGACTGAATAATATTATATGCCTGGGCACCATGCATATATAGCTTGCCTAGGAACTGTCTCATGTTTTCTGGCTCCATACGGTTCCAAACCTGGGTAAAGTCCCTATCCATCATGCGCCACCGGCTGATAAGTGCAGACTCCTGGGTGCGGGTAAGGCCCCATGTATAAAAATCGGGCTCCCTAACTATGACCAGAGCTGCACTGAACTTGGTGATGTAGATGGATAGATCCTGCCATGAAAGCTTTGTTTCGGTAACTGTATTCTCTGAGTATATAAGCTTAGGAGTGCGGGCTTGCTCCCACGATAGGCGCCATGAAGCAAGATTGTACTCTGTAATAGGTCCACCAAAGCCGAGTATGTACAGTTGCAGGTCGTACCAATCTACCTCGGATAGGTCTGTGGGTTTAGTGACTGCTTGCATGGCTAGGCGGGGTTTGCTGGCCATACTGCATGGTCAGATCATGGTATTCTGTTTGCAGCTGCAGTATTTCTTCGCGCAGCTGTCGGGTGGCATTGGCCATGCGGCGCATGGCGGCTAGCTTATCCTGCTGTTCCTGCTCAATGTCCCTGAGGCGGGCAGATATCTTTGCTCTTTGTTCCTGGTACTCCAGATATTTCTCAATCGTCATATAGAGGATTTAATAATGACCTTAACAATAGTCTAATAGATGATTACACGGCAATTTTTTTTATTCCGTTAAAGAACGAAGAATTTGTTCGTTCTCTGCTTGTTCTTTCTTTACGAACTCCAAATAGTTCTGAGAAGTCAATAATATCTTACGAACCGCATCCCTTGCTACAGCTCTGTTACTGAAATAGTTAGCAGCCTGCTGATAAGTAAATTTCCCCTTACCATAAGCCACCAAACCTTTCATATTTCCCACTTCAAGTATTCGCTGTTTAAGCTTATTGACTTCTGTATTTGTTTGCATTATCTTGTTAATGAGTTCGTATATAAATCTTAATTCCTATGCAAAGAAGAGTCCATTTTTTCGTAAACACAAGATAACAGAACAAAATTTAGTAATCTTTTATGCAAAATGCTGTAAACCAAAGGATTAATTTATTAAGGAAGCACTTAGGATTAGATAATACGGAATTTGCTACTAGTGTAGGGATTAGGGCAATGAGTACATACCATTCTCGTAAGCAAGAAGATAAAACACTACTCACCGTAGATGAATTAATAACTGCACACAGACTTTACAGAGTAAATCTGAATTGGATTATGCTTGGTCAAGGCGAAATGATTGAAGGGCAAGTAACAGAATCAGAAGTTGAAAGTGAGAACTTAAAAGGCTTAGATCATGGTATGATTGAAAAACGCTTTTCTGAATTAGTAATTGGTTATCAAAAAAGGAATAAACTCCAGCTTAATGAATTAGCCTCTAAAATTAAGCATAGTTATACCCATGTTCATGCTGTAGTAACTGGCAAAAAGCCTTTGACATTACCAATATTAAGTAAGGGTATTATTGTTTTAGACCTAGACGCAAATTTCATTTTTAAAGGCAAAATATCTGCAACTGTATGAGCGCAGACTTCAATGCCAGGCTAAAGATGTTTTGCGAGCTGCAGGGAATTAAGTTTAAGGACCTGCCGGGCATACTGGATATAAAGAAGCCAACCTTTGACAAGAGGTACTATGGCCACACAGCTGCGCTGACTGTGCCGGAGATGGAGCAGCTGCAAAAGCTCTACGGCATAAACCTGCACTGGCTGATAACCGGAAGCGGAGAAATGGAAAGCCAGGCTAAAGCCCCTACCCTACCCGTGGAAAATACTGCAAAGGAAGATTCGGGACCAGCAGACAATACCAGTGAGAACTTCCGGAATGAGATAAAGCAATACAAGGCAAAGCACCGGATAAACACCTATACAGAACTGGCCGAGCGCATGCAGCACACCTATAGCCACCTTTTGGCAGTAATGAACGGAGAAAAGCAGGTGAGCATAGCACTGGTAACTAAGGCGGTAACGATGCTGGGAATAGATGCGAGAAACATATTTAAGAAGTAATACAAATCAATCAATACACAGATAAAAATGATACACCGGTACCTATTGATTTACAAGTAGTTGTGAGTGGTGGGGATACTCCGTTATCCTCCACAACACACACAATCAGGTTTTTAGATTCACTTCTAAAAACCTGATTTTTTTTGCACCTTTTCAACCACAATTTAGATACCAACTAGCCTCAACATAATATGAAGTTTACTTACATACACGGTACAATAATGATAGATAATGACTATGAAAGATCAGCAGCATATATCAGATCTATCGGCGAGGATTCTATCTACCCATTTATGGGTACCAAGCTTTTTGGACTCGGAGATTATACCATACCTCATTATTATCACAACATGTTAATCACTTTTGGTACAACATATAAATATTTCGGGATCGATCTTGTCGATTGGAATTTGTTCATTCTCAAAACTGAAAACATATTAAGGAATATTGATTTTGAAAGCGCTCAATTTCATATTGAAAGTGCTATAGGGAATTATATTTTCCATTGGGTTAACAAAAAGAGTAAATTAAATGATGCCTATTGGTTGGATAACTATAGAAGTGAGCCATATAAACTGATTGAAACAAATGAGTTCTTTTTTGGATTTGGTGATAGAGGATTACATGTTCCATATCCTGATGACAGATATTCAAAGGAACTTGACGAGTTAAGTTTTGAGGGGTTTAATTACCCCATAAAATTCGCTGAAGAGGCCTATCAGAAAGTTAGGGAGTTCAATAAGATAGCCAGGAATTTTCATATTGGTTCTTCAGTTAATTTTAAAGAATCTGTTGGCGTTAAAATCGATGACAGAATATTTGAAATTTTATATGATTTAAAACTAAAGGGTATCTACGATATTAAATCAAGTATAAGTGAAGAGATTGAAATACGCAAGCATGTTAAATTATAAATGACGGTATAGGCAAGGATTTCAATCCGTTATCTGAATCGTCCTAGAATAAGTTGA
>DLGO01000157.1:0-6492 GCA_002482725.1 Bacteroidetes bacterium UBA7692
AAAATAAGGCGCATTGGTCGATATGGCCAAGAGTTGGTTGCGCATTGCTTTTTTCTACAGTCAACAAACCGAAATGGACAATAGTTGCAGAAAAACAGCTTTCCGAACAACTATGCTCCATACCATAGAATAGCCATACTGCATCAATGAGTTAGGGCAGACCAGTAACATCAATACGATGAACCGGTCCGCCCTGAACTTTCCTATCTAACATCTTTATATAACCTGGAGCTATCTATAATACTATTGCTTAATAACCTTTACATAGCTGCTGGCCTCAGCCGATTTAATATTTACGATATAAGTACCATTTGCATACCTGCTTAAATCCAATTCGGGATTGCTGTTGCCTGTGGTAAACTGCTCTATCAATTGCCCATCTATAAAGTGGATGGTAATATTGGTAGCTCCATTATTATCCAGTTTAAGCTTCACCTTGCCTGAAGTAGGATTCGGGAATGCGGCTATAAGGGCAGCATGTTGCACTTTTGGAACAGAAAGGGACAAGCCGTTTTCATTATAGACATCTACACCATAAGCTATGTTGCTCATCCACAGGTTGTGCTTAGCATCCACGTGCATTGATGTTATGAACTCATCTGCAAGCGGGGAATTAAACCTGTTGATGCTATCCCATGTGCCGCTCTGGTATTTCCAGATGCTGTACAGATTATCTGATACGTACATTATATCTCCATCGAACTTAATATCAGATATAAACTGATTGCCCGCGGTGCGCGGCAACATTAAGAGGCTGAAATCAGTACCGTCATATTTCAACAGACCTCCGTAAACAGTACCAAACCACATATTGTTATCGCCATCCTGTGCCATTACCTCTATGGCATCATAATACTGGATACCCGGAATATTCTTATCATTCCAGAGCGTCCATTTCCCACCCTCAAACTTCAATATCCCTTTGTAGGTAGCTACCCATACTATATCGTGTGGGGCATCGTAGAAAATATCACGCATGTACTCAAGCTTTATCACTGTGTCCGTGCTATTGTCGTACACTGTAAACTGACCGTTTTTGTACTTAGCTATATAGCCTGTGCCACATAGCCACAGGTCACCGTTTGCCCCTTCGGCCAGATGGTTAATCTCTGCACGTGGCAATTGCACATTACCCTTCTGCTGCCAATCTGTGGCAGTGGTGTATTCGTATAAGTAGGAGTTGTAGGTAGCCACATAATACTTATCGCCTATTTCTATCGCATCATTCAGCCAGGTAGCCGGGGCCTCGCCAAATAGCGGTGAAAAATAATCAGTATCAGGATTATAACGCTGCACCTCTGTGCTATTCACAAAAAGTAAGTCCCCTGAAGCGGTGCCACGTATTTTACTTACATTATTTGCCGAAATGCCGGAGTGACGTATATCAATAGTTTGCTTGTCTACAGGCGATACAAAATGAACCAGTGTACCGAAATTTGCAGGAGTACCTATCCATATACTTTGGTCCTGCAATACTTTGAATACGTTGATTTGTTTACCATATAAAGGGATACTATCCCAGCCGGAGCCCGAGCGCTCCAATAATTGACCAAAATCAGGAACAGATACAATCAGCTTCCCATTCCTGGTTTGAATATCCCCGACCATAGATTGAAAATGGAAAGTATCGGTTTCTGTAGTATCTGTAAAAACAGATAAATCGCCATGATCAGTAGAAAAAGCGAAGTGGCTGCTATCTATTACAAATACCCGGGAGCTGCCATAAGCGAAAGTCGTGGAATTGATATCAGTAACTGTGTTGGCCACGGGATCAAGTATGGCGGGCTGATTGCCCCCCAAAAGAATACGGCCATCGTGCATCAAATCCAGGTCCCATGCAGCGGCTGCGGAGCTTTGCCCGTTTGGTAGAAAGGTGGTGAATACGCCGCTCTTATATTTATATATGCCCCTGCTGGTAGCACACCAAATGGTGCCATCTGCAGCCATCTTCATTTCGTACAATAACGAACCCTCTACAGGAAAAGGAATATGCGTCCAGGTGTTGCCATCGAAGCGGGCAAGACCATTGTCGTAAGTACCGATCCATACATCGTTGGTAAGCTTGCTTACCACAATGCGCTCTACCGATAGCGAAGGCAGCTCAGCCGCGCCTTTATTAAAAAAAGTTCGCATGCCGGATACGTTATCGTACCTTACCACACCGCCTTTGCCGGAAGCCCACACTTCGGTAGTGTTACGTACCGCAATATCTGTAATGGAGGTAAAATTGGAAAAGTTTTTCCAGTTGCCTGCCATGGCAGCAGTTGAGGCCAGCAGCACTACAGCAAAAAGGGCAAATTTTATAAATACGGTTTTCATACTCTTCGAATTTAAGCACAAAACAACGGCATACTCTATATAGGCGCAACTAAACTTTCAGCTTTAAATTAAAAGCCTGTAAGATTTAAAAATAGCCATAAAAGGGGATTTATCATTTAAAATATAGCTATTTTAGCTTATCATAAATTAAAAGTCTGTGAAAAAGGCAAGCGGAGAATTGTTTGAGCTGATAGAAGGCCTGAGCCTTTCGGAGCGGAGATACTGCTCGCTACACCTGCAAAAGCACAGCGTGGGAGCAGAAAACAGGTACCTGAAGCTGTTCAACATACTGCGCAAGCAGCAGCAGTACGATAGTACACAGGCGATGGCCCTATGCGGCTTTGAGGATAAGCCGACGCACTATGCCGTACTGAAGAATCAATTATTTGAGCAACTGCTGGATGCCCTGCACCAATTTGATATGTTTAGCAACCCCGAGCAGCAACTACAAAAAGGAATACACCAATGCCAACTGCTGATGCAGAAAGGCATGGCAGGCAGCTGCAAGAAATGGATAGACCGCCTGGAAAAACCTGCGAAAGCCATGCAGCAATATGAAGCACTGCTACAGCTGCAGCAACTAAAAATGGCGCTGATGGCCAGGCAATATTACCGCAATGTGAGCGATGGAGATATGCAGCAATGGAATACAGAAACCCAGCAGCTGGTGAGCGACCTGGAAGTAACCAACCGCTACCGCTACCTGAGTGGCAGCGTATACAAAATGCAATATGCTGCAGGTGTGCGGGGCAAGGCACTGGCAGAAAAGATGCAAGTGCTGGTGAGCATGGAGGAGTTTACGGATAAGGCCAAGGCAAGCACACTGCGTGCACAGCTTGACTTTTTGCAGGTGAACGCCCTTTACCACTTTACCAATATGCAAACGGAGCAGGCTGCGCTGTACAACCAACAATTCCTAGAGCTACTGGATGAACATGTATTGCTCAGGCAGCTGTATGCCGATCGATACTTTGCGGTGCTGAACAACTACCTGATAGACTGCATGGTGCTAAGGCAATACGATACGCTGGAAGATGGGTTGGCCAAGATGCGCAGGCTGCCCGAAATACCTGCTTTCAGGCGATTGGCAAATTTTGAAGTAAACGTATTCCGACTGGGCTACCTGCTGGAGATGAACTATACCATCACCACAGGCAATTTCGCTACTGCCTACCCTAAACTAAAAAGCATTGCAGAAGGGCTAAAAGCCTTTGGCGAAAAGGTAGTGAAACACAACAGGATAACCCTGTACTACCTGATGGCATATACCTGCTTTGCCCTGGGTAAATACGATGAAGCCATAGATTACCTGCAGCCCATACTACAGGAGAAAGAAAGTGCCGTGGCTGAAAATATACAACTGGCGGCACGCATGCTTCAACTACTTTGCCACTTTGAAAAAGGAGATACCATACTGCTGGACAGCCTGATAAAATCGGTACGCAGGCTGCTGATAAAAACAGATGGAAGCGAAGAAATACAAAGGGCAGTACTGTCGTTTATATTCTCATCGCTGCGCAAACAAACTACAGAGCGGAAGGATTGGGCAATGCTAGATAAGAAACTAACTAAGCTGGCTACTGATAAAGCTTCGACGGGTAGCATGAACCTGTTTAACTTTCTGGTATGGACAAGGGCGCATAGCGGCAACATTTCATTTGAGCAGCAATGGAAGGCGAGCCTGTAACCGAGACTTGCCAATAAATCCAAAAGCGTGGAACAGCAATAAAAAGATTATTACTTTCCTGCTGTTAACCATCGAACAAGCGCTTATGTGTACAGTAACATTTTTGCCAAAGGGCAGGCAGGGCTTTATACTTACGAGCAACCGCGACGAAAGTGTGCTGAGGCAAGCCATGCCACCGGAAAGGCACCGGATAGGAAAGAAATCCATATTCTACCCGCAGGATACGGCAGCGGGAGGAACCTGGTTTGCCACGGGTGACCACCATACACTGTGCATACTGAACGGCGCATTTGTGCCGCATGAGCGCAAACTACCCTACAGAAAAAGCAGGGGACTGGTGGTAAAGGAGTTCTTTGAATACAGCGATGCCATGGAATTTGCCGGAACTTATGACTTCAGCGGCATAGAACCCTTTACGCTAGTAATCATAAGCCACAGGGAAGACCTGGTGATACATGAACTGCGCTGGGATGGCAAGGAGAAACACTTTCACACAACCGATGCTACGCAACCGCAGATATGGGGCTCGGTATCGCTGTATACACCAGAAGTGCTGACCAAAAGAAAAGAAATGTTTGACGAATGGCTGGGAAACCACAGTAGCTACCTTCAGGCAGACATTATAGATTTCCACGAATACAAGCACGGAATAGATAAAGAAAACGGCCTGGTGATAAGTAGGTACAATGGCATACTAAAAACCGTAAGCATAAGCAGTGTGGAGGCAGATGGAGGGCAGGTAGTAATGAAGTACCACGACCTGCTGACGGATAAGCAGTATAGCTATGATATACATGAAGCTTAAGAAGCTGATTTGATTCATCTCAATAATTTGTTTATGGCTATTTCCGGCTGTAAACTGCATTAGGTTTTTTTGCCAGAGAAGCTCCACTATGGCTTCAAAAACCTTCTTTGTTTAGCTCTTTTCCTTCTTCAATAAATTGAATCGCTGAATGCTAAAGCATTTCGCTCGAAAATAGCCTATAAACAATTTTATCAGTTAAATCAAAACAGCTTCTAAGCGATCAGCGTAGTTTGGTTACTTTATTCACTGCAAACAGTCCATCACTTTCCAGGTAAAGCAAGTAATTACCTGATGGCAGTGCTTCTGTATTGATTGCCTTAGAACCGGCAGCAACTCCTTTTATCATTTCCCGACCATTGATATCCAGCAGCTTGTAGGTGGTAGTAGCCGATACATCAATCAGTAGTTGATCATTGAAAGGATTAGGATAAACATTTGCCTTTAGCGATGATACGTTACCTATAGCTAAAGGAGCTTTGGGTGATAATGTCCTTGTGGTGGAGTAAACATAATCCAGTGAATTATCCAGGTCGAAGTTTGACTCAATGCCTGCCGCATAGAAAGTAACAGTACCGACATTGGTAGCAGGTGCCTGCCAGTCGTAGGTCCAAGTCAGTGTATCGTTGACCACGTCGTCTATACCTGCAGAGGTATGCTCTATCCAAACCTTATTGTCATTGGCGCAACCGCCACCTAGGTGTGGATTGGCGGCATCTATGCGCTGCGTGCGGTTGATATCGGTAATGGTGACTGTACCTGGTGTAGTTGTGATATCGTTGTCCTGTAAGGCTATCGCCTGAAAGCCTCCGCGTACCAATCCAGCTTTTGTCACCTGAATTTTGACGGTGTAGGTAACACCCGGTGTATAGGTATCGCCCGAGTCACCAACAGTAAGCAGCAACTGAGCAGTGCCTGAATTAAGGGCGAAGTCCTGGTGGCATCCTGAAACCGCGCAGGTTGTGTTGTTAGGAAGCTCGCCTGCGTAGCAACTGGGAGGACCTGCACTTTTGCGGCCTGCACCACCACAACCATCATCCTCAATCGGCTTTTTACCTGCTGATGAAAGCAGTACAATCGCAGAGAGAAAGGTAAATGCTATGTATATCTTCTTCATAAAGCAGTGCTGCGGATTATTGAATAATTACCCTTTGGGTATGTGTTGAGCTACCCGAAGTGATGGATAAAAGATAAATGCCTGAGGGGATATGTTGTGTATTTAAACTCAGCTGATGCTCACCTGCTGCGTCTTGCCTGCTTATGGTTTGAACTATGCTGCGCCCATCTATATCGCCCAACCGGATAGTTATATTGCCGGATGAGGTTAAGCTGTACTTCACATTCAAAAAGCCATGTGCAGGATTGGGGTATGCACTTAGCTGAAGCGAATTTGCAGCTATTGGGCTGATGCCTGTAATACCGCGCGCCACTGTTAGCTGACGGGTATATACTGAGTCGCCTGCATCAGTGCCATCGTTGTTAGCTGCCACGGCTGCCGCATAGAAAGTAACATTACCATTATAGTTATCAGGGGCTTTCCATTTGAAAGACCATTGGCCAAGGCCATTCGAATAAGGATTGGTACCCGGATAGCGATACGTGATGTAGCTGCGCCCTGCAAAAGGGCCAAGTCCTTCCTGCGTTTGGGTACGCTGACTATCCGTTACCAGCAGCGTTCCTGTAT
>DLGO01000157.1:6519-11649 GCA_002482725.1 Bacteroidetes bacterium UBA7692
CCGTTATCATCCAAAGCCAATACCTGAAAGCCAAAGCGATTGATGGATGGCTGTTGCAGTGAAACAGTAATATCATATTCGGCACCTGGTTCATAAGTATTAAATGCATTGCCAAAATCCAGTGATAGTTGTGCCTTGCCTGCATTGATGGCGCTACCCATATGGCAGCCGCTTTTGGCACAGGTCTGCTCGCCGGGAGCACCAGTACTACCCAGCGGAGCTGCGTTGGAGTTGACATCCCGCACACCGGATGTGATGGTGAGCAAAGCAACGGGCAACATTAAAAACTGAAATAACTTTTTCATCTTCCTTTATATTGATGAAAATGGGAGCGAAGGGTTGCCTCCCCTCCCATTTATAACAATGATATACGGTATTTATGGTTACTCGGGCTTCACTACCTTGGTAATGGAAACCAACTTGCCATCCTGTACCACACGCAGGAAATAGATACCCTTTGACAAACCAGCAGTATTAATAGCTGTAGACTGTGCGGTAAGAGGTGAAGCAACTACAGTTGCCCCAGTAACATCCTGAATGTAAGCTACTGCATTCTCATTTATAGCCTCAGACTTAACGGTCAACTGCTGCGTAAAGGGATTGGGGAACGCTGAATACTGAGTCGACTCCACATCGTTGATGCCGGTACAAATAACTGTTTCTATAATAAAATACGCTTCGGGAGATGAACCGCAACCATTGATTGCAGTTACGTACACGGTATCGAAGCCAGGCACGGGCACGGCTACAATTGTGTTGGTAGTTGAGCTACCTGTCCAGCCATCGGGCAACCTCCACTGATAAGATGAAGCTTCAATATCTGCCGGAACAGAACGCGTAAAAGTTGGTTCCTGGCAATAAGAGCCCCCTCCCAAATATCCCAGGGTGTCAGGTTTCACATCAGGAAACTCCGTTTTTGAATTACCCAGAAGGCCATGCTGTAGGGTAAGGGCAAATATTCGCGGGGTTATATGCACAAAACCAAGCACATCGGAATAGTTTGGTATATACTCCAATATACCGAAGTCGTGCCAGGTTTTAGCACCATTGCAAGAGGCCTTTGCCCCACCCTTGTAGCCAACTACTATGTATTGATCCACTGCTGCCAATGCCTGGATATTCAAGTCCGGCAAATCTGTATTAACAGGGGTAAAAATACCGCTGCCAAAAACTGTTTTGAAAACACCGGCCGTGTCGGTGCCTATATATAGCGCTCGGTCCTGAACAGCAAGTGCAGTAACGCTATGACTAAAAGGATACAATGCTGACCAGAAAGCACCACCAACACTAACATACACGCCAAGCTCGCAACCGATAGCGATGGTATCGCCAATGTTGACTATAGAAGTAATATTGAATCCAATAGGCAGGTCATCGATTCTGACAGTCCAGCTAAGAGCACCCAATGGCGAGCTAAATATCTTTCCATCGGATGTTACGGCATACAGTTTAGCATCTGTGGCTAAAAGCCGGGTAACATTAAGACTTGTGAGGCCTGAATTGGCTGCAATCCATGAAGCACCGGTATCGGCACTTACAAAAATGCCATTAGCTGTACCGGCAAACAATTTCCCTCCACCAATCTGCAGCGCCTGTACGTGAAGACTATCTGAGAGGCCGTTATTAGATTTTACATATACCGCAGACTGTACAAAGTTTTTGCAGACAAATACCCCCAGTTCGTTAGCTACAACAATCAAAGAATCCTTAGCTGCTGCGGCATAAGACTGCCTGTTGTTGAATCCCGTGTTGACTGCAGACCATGTAAACGAACCTATGGTAGACTTATATGCCCCATTGTTCTTCGTACCTGCCAGTATGCTTGCATTATAGGCTATCAGCGTATTTACCGTATCGGTAAATGTACCTGCAGCCGACCATGAAACAGAAGACAGAGGGCTATAGTAAACACCTGCATTGGTAGCAGCATACAGCGTGTCTGCCTTAATCAGCAGGTCGTTTATTTCTGTATTGCCCAGCCCAGCACTACTAAACGACCAGATAAAAGCGTCAAGGGAGCCGGAGAAAACACCGGATGGTGTGCCGGCAAAAGCAGTTTTATCCGAATAAGCCAGGGATGTAATGTGCTGGTCTGTAAGGCCAGTATTAAATGCCACCCACGTAGCACTGCCACTAATAGAAGCATAAACCCCGTTTGCCGCAGTGCCTGCTAAAATCGTATCACCTTTGGCCAACAAAGCATTAATGGTTAACCCGCCAAGCCCTGTGTTTTGGGCAGACCAGGTAGTTCCGGTATCGGTGCTTACAAATACCCCGCCACCGGCTGTACCTGCATACAGCCTGCCGCCATCGGCAGCCAGTGAAAGGACACTGGGATTGGTAAGGCCGGAGCTCTTTTTAATCCAGTTGACGCCAAGGTTGGTGGAAATATACACACCGCTATCTGCCGTAGAGGCTACTACTACCTTGCCCACAGAAGCAAGGGCAGTAACCTTACCCGAGCCTAATCCATTGTAGTTGCGGTAAACCCATGCGGCAAATTGAGTGCTGGTACTGCGGTAAACGCCACCCGTGGGCGAACCAAGGTATATGGCAGAGTCAATTACTGTAAATGCTGAGACAGAGCCACCATAAGGGCCACGTGTGCTCCAATGGGCCTGTGCCTGCCTGCCGGAAAAAAGAAAAATAATAAGTGCTGCGCACCATGAAAACAGCGTGTAAAATCTATATGAGTTCATTAAATTTATATTTGGGTAAATAACAAAAAGAGAAGAGCAGAAGCACCTAAACATGCCACTGCAAAAGCAAAATATCCTGTTTGGCAATTAAGCACATGGTGGGTGGAAAACAGCTGTAAGCCTGCGTTCAAATACAGGTACTACATAAGCTGAATAAAACTTCTGCTTACATTCAGCAGCATCATTTATCCTGAAAACAGTTATTTCATTGTGCCAAAGTACCTCGTACTTTTCCGTGATTTGGTTATGGGTTTTGCTTTCGCGTTCCTTTTCCTGCTTCATTTCTTTAGCAAGGTGGCACTTACCCTTGCAATTCATCCCGGGCCTGGCGCGGTTTTCGCATAGTGTAGCAGCTATATATTCTTTGTTCAATTGAAAGGATACCGCTACCGCCAGCTTACCGAAAGACTGGAAACCTATGGAGAACAATAATATAAATGCTAATAAATGCCTCATGGTAGAAATGCAATGCCGAATATATTGCATAGGCAAGAATATGCAGTACCAAAATTATAAAGAGTGCAAAAAAATGACAATACTTCGCTGTGTATGATGGACTTGTAATGGCAAAAAACTATATTAGCCACATTTGATGAAAATAAAAGGCGCGCTTACTGTTTTTATTTCTGCACTGCTGCTGGCACTGGTAGTATTGTTTTCGATGGATATAAGCCAACAGGCAAAAAGCCTGGGGGAACTAAAGGCTAAACAGGAAAGCACCATTGAGAATCCTGAATCTGCCATAGCTACGATAAATACACACGATGGACTGCCAGCAGCATCGGTACAGTGCAACGAAGTGCAGAATACGCACTATAGCGTACGCAACTTTTACCTTGCGCTAAAGCGCATGACCACCAGAACCGAGACCAACAGGCAACGAGCAGGCTACTACAAGACGGAGCAGCCCATACTTTACAGCGCAGCGCCTCCCCTGTATATAGCCATACGGATACTGCTTATCTGATTTTTTCCATTGATCATCATACTTTACGGATTAAGGATTTGCCATAAGGCATCCCTCAATCCGGTCTAACCGATTTTTTTAATGGAGAGAATTTTAAGCAATGTCAGAAAATAACAATGAAAATGTGGCTAATGAAAACGAAAAAGGCTACGGTTGTGCAACAACAATTTTAATATTATCAGGAGCTTTAATCGCTATCGTAGTAGTTTCTTTACTCATAAAGAAGTTTCTGCTGTAGTGTAAAAGCAAAAAAAAGAAGCTGTTTTGGTTTAATGAGATTTGCGCTAAATCAAAACAGCTTCTTACACCTACTTGAACTAAATAATATATGAACTCATTCTGGAAACAATTGATACTAAGGACTGTACTAAGGAACAAGAAAAAATCCCTTAGTGGTATCAGGCGCGTGAACAATACGGAGCTGCTGAAGGGTCATAAAGAACTAAAAACGTTGATGAAAAGACTTGTAAAAGATATAATACTGATAAGCCTGGGTATAGGCTCTGCGGCGTTTGGGCTGGAGAGCTTTATATTGCCCAGTGGCTTTATAGATGGAGGCGCAACAGGTATAGCGCTGTTGTTTACCCGAATCCTTAATTTTCCATTATCGCTGCTACTAATGATGGTGAATCTGCCGTTTATAATATTGGCACTGAACATCATAGGAAGGCAATTTGCCTTTAAGGCAGCTATAGCCATAACCGGCCTGGCACTGGTAATAGCGACTGTACCATTTCCTGAGATAACACATGACAAGCTATTGGTATCGATATTCGGGGGATTCTTTCTGGGGGCCGGAATAGGGCTGACAATAAGGGGCGGAGCTGTGCTGGACGGCACAGAGGTGCTGGCCATAGTGCTGAGCAGAAAACTGGGAACCACGATAGGTGATGTCATCATCATCATTAACCTATTGGTGTTTTCATCTGCGGCATACTTCCTGTCGATAGAAGCAGCACTATACTCGATGATAACCTACCTGGCAGCATCTAAAACGCTGGACTTTGTAATAGACGGTATAGAAGAGTACACGGCCTTTACCATAGTATCGCGGCGCAGCAAAGAAATAGGTGCCATGATAGCCAATGAGCTGGGCAGGGGCATAACTGTGTACCAGGGTAAATCGGGATTTGGCAACCACGGCCATACTGCCGACATAGATATTATCTACACCGTAATAACCCGACTGGAAATAAGCAAGCTAAACTCGGAGATAGAGAAGATAGACCCGGAAGCGTTTGTAGTGATGAACAGTATAAAAGATACCAAAGGGGGAATGATAAAGAAGAGGAGCTTTGCACATTAATTAGGTTAATCGGACAGCCGCAAGCTCTAGAAAGCCACTTTATCCGCAAGGATATAAGTGGCTTCTTCATTTCAGGCAAAGCCTAAAATGTAAAATGATATGATAAGTTGCCGATTTGACCAAAACAATGAGTAAAGGGCATAAAAAAACCGCCACAA
>DLGO01000157.1:11679-19722 GCA_002482725.1 Bacteroidetes bacterium UBA7692
ATAGGGACTTTTTGGAGAACTAAAAAATCCAAGACAATAATTTTTCAATTATTTTTCACAACAAGGAAAATAGCACTGATTTTCAGATACTTGAAATGATAATCCTCTAAACTATTTTGGTATAACCTATTAAAATATTACCGCCTATGGAGTGGATTACTGCTTGTGAATGCCAAGCTTATGCAGAATATAGTCTTTGGCGCTGGTCTTTCGTGCTATAAGATCGATACCAAACAACCTGAAAAGGTAATAGATAGCCCAGTTGCCGGCTAACCTGATGCGGACCAAAATCACCGCCAATATCTGCCTGGCCCATACCCTGGCTTCGTGTAAGCGGTAGCCCAGATGAAGGTTGACAATAGTAGTATAAATAAGTACTGAAGAGAATAAAAGAAGATGTACCGGAAGTACGATAAGAAAACGGCTATCTAAAATTGCCAAAATAAGCAGGAAGGAATAGGGCAACCACTGATCGTACAGGATATTCGGGAAGTAAAACCTGTAGCCGTTTTGCGGTGACATGATAAATGCTGTACCTACAGCGAATATGGTGGCTATGAGTGATATGCCAAATAGTTTTTGCTCAAAGCAAACAGACAGCAACAAAACGAATACTGCTACTACCTCTACCACCTTTATCAGCATCAGCATACCGGGGGAAAGCAGGTGGCTATTGCGCTGAAAAAAAGTATCTGTCTTACTCTTCTTATCCGCTTCCAGATCGGTAAGCTGATGCAGTATTATATTCCTGATGCCGACGCACAGCTGCCAGAAGAGCAGTGGAAGAATGAATGAAAGCTTTAGCGCAGTGCCGACACTGAGCGCGTAGGTATAAGCAGCCATGAGCACTGGTATAACGTGCGCATAAGCCGCATCGGTAAATACCCCGGGCAGTCCGCGCTCCTTCAGCCGGATAACGGGAAGGGAGTATGCAAAATAGGCTGCAAACTGGCAAAGAATGAGAAAAACGGTAAACCTGTCCCATGGCAAAAAATACCATGGAGCAAATAACAATGTAAGCGAGAAGACAACATAAGCCAGCTTGCGCAGCGGCGATTTGCCCAGCATGAAATTCTTTTTGCCAGCCAGCGCATCTTTTGCCTGGTCGAAATAATCATTGATTAGGTATCCGAAAGAAGCAAAGCCCACAATGGTGATAAGCGAGCATACGCCCAAAACACCAAAAGAATCGAAAGGAACCGAAAAATAAATAGTAAACAGATATACCAGACCTATCAGCAAGGAAGCCTTGCCTATCCACCAATCCTCTGCCCTGAATGGCCGGTTCTTTGGCATTATTGTTCGCTTGGTCTGTTGAGAAAATACAGGTGCTTTTCTTTATTCACATCAAAAGGAGGCTTCATCACTTTTACCTCGTAGAAGTCGATAGGAAAAACATAGTTTTCCCAGGTTATTATTTTGCCGATATCGAACAGGTTCTGAAAGTCGTTGGAGATAGTCAAATGCTCAAACTCACCCGTTTTTATCTGAGGGGTTTTTACCTCCAGCAAAATGAAATTGAGCCTGCGGATGGTTTGCATGATGATGGTAAAATCGGCTACATTATAGCAGTAGGCATCGTTGATAGCGTTTACTATAGCATCAATTTTTTCGCCATCCTCTGCATTGGGGTGCTCCCTGCGAAACAGATCCTTGATATACAAAATACCGCCCGGCTTCAGGCATTTATAGGCATTCTCAATTAAATGTACCTGACTTTGTGAATGGCCGAAAGATTCAAGGAATACGATCCGATCGAACTGGTCTTCACCAAAGATATCGACCATGTGGTGGTAATCACCTTTGCGGATATTTACAGTGCCCTTCAGTTGCTTTTCGGCTATTACGCTTTTAGATTTTTCTACCTGTACATCGGATATCGTAAGCCCCTCTACGGCTACATTTAATTGAGAGGCAAAATAGCTGGCAGGCCCCCCTACCCCACAGCCCGCATCCAATATGCGCTGGCCATCTTTCAATTCTGCACTGGCAATGGTATAATTAAGGTAATCGGCAACATTGACGGTGCGGTACGCCTGTATAATTTCGCCATATACCTCCATAAACTTATCGGTAGTGGCATTATAAAACTCACCTACCTTTTTGGAGCCTGAACTATCATAGCTTTTGGGTGCAGCAACCACAGGGTTTGCTGTGGCAGGAGCCTGCGCTTTGTTCAATAAGTAAATGATGGCAGCAATACAAAACACCAATGCCACCACTAAAGAGTAAATCAAATACACCTGCATTAACCACAATATTTTGGTTAAATGTAATAAAGTTTTCAAGAGAGATAAAAACAGGAAGCCTGTGCATACAGGCCACCTGACCATAGTGTGGAAAGCTACTCAAAATAAAAAAGGTGACCACGGAATACCGCGACCACCTTTCTACTATCTACCTTGTCAATTTATTGCCCGTTTTTGTTATTGTCTTCTATATCCTTATCAATGTCTTCTACGTCGGCTTCTTTGATTTCTTCCTTGTCGTCTGTCCCATTATCATTAGTTCGTTTGCTTTCTGTATCAAAAGTACGATCTTCCTCATCCGGCTCTTCACCACCGGCCAGGGTATTAAACTTACTTTGCTGTGCGGCAGGGTTTTGCTGGTTTTGCGTGCCACGGCCTGCAATAAAGGGCTTGCCCCTGTTTTCTATTCCTGCATGTTGCGCAGGTGTTGGGTCCTGCTGACCCGTCTTTGTATGCTCTTTCATATATTTTCAGTTTATTTTATAGCAGTATCTGAACTCATGTAGTGGCCCCTGCGACCTGTAGTATCCCTTGGCTGTGAGCCTTTGGTGCCATTGGTGCTTGGTCTTACCGTTTTCCGGGAATCACCTTTGCCGCTATTGGGATTGACCTTTACAGTGTTATTTTTAGTTTTTACGGAGTCGCTCACCTGTGCTTTGAATGGGAGTGATTCGGTAATTGCCGATGCGCCAAAAGCTATGAGCGTAACGAAGAAATATGGTAAGTAACTTGTTCATGGCAGGTAAGTTTAAAATGTGCTTAAAACCTTACCTATAAGCAGAAAACAATGTGCCAATAAAAAGGACTTGATAGATACATGAAATGGGGCATCAAGTCCGCTTTATAAAAATATCAAGTGGCACAGTTTTATAAGTGAGCCTATTATTTACGCTAAACTGATACGATATGAAAAGCGCTGACAAAGGGAAAAACATAGCCGCAAAAAAAGCAAGCAAACCAGCAGTAGCAACTAAAACCACAGGCGTGGATACCAAGCATGAAAAACCAAATACAAGAACTGCGGGTGAAATGGCACATATAGAAGAAGACCATAAAAGCATGGGTGCTCTGACAGTGGAGGCCATGAACTATGCCGATAAAGAAAATGAAGTATTTGACCCGATGCTATTTGCAAAGGGAATAGCTGTTGGTGCATTGCTGATAACCGGATTGCGCAAAAGCGGATTCGCAGGTGGGCTGGCTGTATTTATATCCTCGGCAATCATTACGCAATACCTGATGCAACATATAGCAAGGCATGAGCTAATGAATGGTTGAAAAGCCCTGACGATATAATAATTAAATGGAGAAATCGATCTAAGCCGAAAAATGGCCTCCGAAAAAATCAGCCCATAAAGGCTTCTTCCATATAGGATGGGTAAAATCCTCCTCTTCCCTATCGCTACTTCTATCGGGAACTACATCCGGTATCCTGAAATTGGGAAAAGAGGCAGCGCTTCTGTCATCCCTGAAAGGATGAGAAGTATCGTCGAATTGTGTGTTGCTTAATTCCATAAGTCCTAAGTTGATGATGCAAGTGCAAAAAAAACATACCAGCAAATTGCCGATGATTCTATCTGCCGAGGGAAGATATTTCCACAAATTTGTTGCCATAATTGTGGCTCTCATACCTCAATAATTTCGGTATAGATGTTCTAATTTATCGGTCTTTGTAAAGTATCCTATAATTTGATAAAAACCAAATAGTGGTATGGTTTTGGCAAATAGTATATATGAAAGAATCTGAATTCCACATCGGTTGTTCCGGATATTATTATCCCTCCTGGAAAGGTAAATTCTACCCAAAGGATTTAAAGCCTAAAGAATGGCTGACGTACTACAGCACTGTCTTCAATACCGTAGAACTTAACGGCACTTTTTATAAACTACCCAAAGCTGCGGACCTAAAGAAATACCATGATGCAACAGATAATGACTTTACGTTTTCAGCTAAAATGAGCAGATACGTAACCCATATAAAAAGGCTGAAAGATTGTAAGGACGAAATAGTCCGCTTCCATGATTTACTGGAAGAGGGGTTACAGAAAAAGCTAGCCAGCATTTTATACCAGATGCCTCCATCGTTTAGCTATAATGAAGAAAACCTGAACGCTATACTGGAAAATATACCCCGAGGAAACAATGTAGTAGAGCTCAGGAATCAATCGTGGTGGAATGATGAAGTGTTCAGGGCTTTTACCAAAGCAAAAATCACTTTTTGCAATATTGATTTCCCTGGACTCATCTCCCCTATTGCTGCCACTACACCGTTGTTTTATATGCGGTTCCATGGCAATCCTGAACTGTTCAAGTCGCAGTACACACTTGCAGAGCTTAAGAAGGTGTACAAGCAGATACCGGACCACTGCACAAAGGCCAATATATACTTCAACAATACCTACTATGATGCGGGCTACACCAATGCAGCCCAGATGCAGGAACTAACTAAAAATAAGACACACCAAAAAGCAACTGATAATCAACCAAAATTGAACCTTAGCTAAACTTTATATGTTATAAAATAACACATTTATTTGATTGCGGCGAATGGATTTATGATGCAGTCGAAAAGGATGTAAAGCACATAAATACCATGTAATATGAAACCGAAAACTGACGCAGAAACAATTTCGCAACTGATAGCCTCGTCTGCCGCCAATCCGCTGATACTATGTAATACGCATGGTACTATAGCTTTTGCCAATAAAGAAGCGGAAGCATTGCTGCGCTATAACGAAGGCGAGCTGAATGGCCGGCCACTGGAGTGCATAGCCGCGCCGCAATACAGGCATGATGATTACCCTGAAGGGCATTTTTTTAAAGTGCCACAGGAGTATCCATCGGCGAACAGGCATTTGCACATCGCCAAAAAAGATGGCTCGGTGGTGCATGCAGCCGTAAGTGTTATTCCCCTTTCCACAAGTGATGGAGCCATGCCGCTGCTGATCATCAATGAAATTGCAGAACAAGAGAAGATAGCAGAAAAGATAGACAACAGCGACACGCGCTTCAGGGTATTTTTTGACAATGCACCGGAAGCAATAGTAGTAGTGGATATGCGCACGCTAAACCTGGTAAAGAACAATTACAATGCCCTGAAGTTATTTAAGCTGCCTGCAGAAGACCTGAAGAAAATAAGCCTGACAGAAATAAGCCCCAAAATGCAGCCTGACGGGCACAGTTCGGAAGATAAGCTGAGGGAAATAATCGATAACATGCTGCACACAGAACGCATGTTTTTTGAATGGATGATAAAGGATGCTGAAGGAAGCGAAAGACTATGCGAGATGCGGCTGGTAGCCCTGCCTGACCTGGAAGAGAAGCAACTGCTGATAAGCCTGGTGGATATAGAGGAACGCAAGAGAACAGAGAACGAGCTACGTGCTGATAATAAGCGGTTGAGGTTCCGGCTGGAAAATGCGCTGATGGGCTATGCAGAATGGGATACGCTGCTGCACCTGAAAACCTGGTCGCCAAAGGCGCAGGAAATATTTGGCTGGACAGCAGAGGAAGTAGAGGAAGAGAGACGATCGGTACTGGGCCTGGTACACGATAGTGACCTGGAATGGGTAAATAGTATACTGGCTAAGTTAACCGAGGGACAGGTAGAGCGTATAACCGTGCTACAAAGGAACCACACCAAAGACGGACGGGTGATATGGTGCGAGTGGTTCTACTCTGTACTGAAAGATAAAGACGGAAAGGTAAGCACCATAATGGCGCTGGTAAACGATGTGACAGAGCGCAAAGAAGCCGAGCATGAAATACGAAAGCTGAACATGAACCTGGAAGAGCGGGTATGTGAGCGCACAGCAGAGCTGACAGAGGTAAACAAGGAGCTGGAAGGATTTTCCTACTCGGTATCGCATGACCTGAGATCGCCGGTAAGGGCCATAGTATCGTTTGTAAGCCTGATAAAAAGGCAGTATGCCGCAAGCATGGACAATGACCTGAAGGAAATGTTTGAGCATATAGAATCTAACGGGCGGCGCATGGACAATATAATAGAAGACCTGCTGGCGCTGGCCAAATACGGCAAGGAAAAACTGAGGCCTACGCAAATAGATATGACCAGGCTATTCCACAATGTGTGGACCAACATATCGCGGGTTACCAACCATGCTACGGTTCTGGAGCTGCCTGCGCTACCGCAGATAAAGGGCGATGCCTCGCTGCTGGAGCAGGTGGTTGTAAACCTGCTCTCCAATGCCATCAAGTATTCATCGAAAAAAGAGAACCCGGTGATACAGATAGGGTATGAACAGGATGATACCGATACTACTTTTTATATAAAGGATAACGGAGCAGGATTTAACATGGAATACTACGACCGCCTATTCGGAGCTTTCCAAAGGCTGCATGGCATGAGCGAGTTTGAAGGAACAGGAGTTGGCTTGCTGCTGGTAAAACGGCTGATAGAAAAGCATGGCGGAAAAGTATGGGCAGAGTCTACCGTAGGCGAAGGGGCCACCTTCTATTTTACACTACCCAAGGCAATACATGAAGCAACAGAACATAAAGGCAAAGCTGTGAAGAAAAACGCACACCATCCTGGTTCGGCAGCTGAAACACCAACACGCCCTAAAAGAATAAGGCGCGCCGGCTAGTGGGTGCAGGTGGCAGTATTGTAAATAACTAAGTTTGACAAGCAGGTATAGCAAAAGGGATTTTCCGGTAGAGAAGATACGCAAGTACATGTAATCCGGCCTGGTTTCCGGCAAATGCCATAAGTGTTCGGAATATTAAGTCAACAACCTTGAACTGCCCGGCAAACGCAGGCGTTAGTCAATATAGTTTTCCTTAGCCATTCTTTTTGCTTGATCAAAAAAAATAAGGCGGAGCAGCTTAAAACAAACTGCTCCGCTTTGTTTTATGATTGGCCTGTACCTGAGAACAGGGTAACTGATACCTGATGCTCTGCGCCATCGTCCATCAGTATTATGCAGTTGCCTGAAACAGGATGCGTACCGGCAGTAATGCGTAGTGCGCCATCTCCTTTCTGCTGCACAAAGCTGATGTTGTAATGTGTGCTATGGTAACGGTAGCGGATAGTGAAGCCATCCCAATCTGCCGGAATGCGCGGATTGAAATACAGCTTATCGGCCTGGCGGCTGATGCCCAACAAGGTATCGGTTATCAGCTGGTACACCCAACCTGCCGAGCCTGTGTACCAGGTCCATCCACCGCGCCCTTTGTGCGGGTCTACGGCATATACATCTGCGGCTATCACATACGGCTCTACTTTGTACACTGCTATGTCTTCTGCCGATTGTGTATGGTTGATGGGGTTAATCATATTCAACAGTTCCCATGCGCGCTCTTTGTTGCCCGATTTTGCAAAAGCCATCAACAACCATATAGCGGCCTGCGTGTATTGCCCTCCGTTTTCGCGCACACCGGGCACGTAGCCTTTTATGTACCCGGGATTCGGCTCTGCCTTGTCAAAAGGCGGATCGAGCAATTTCACAATTTCCTCCTGCTCATTTACCAAATACTTGTTGGCCGATTTCATGGCCTGTGCGGTGCGCTCTGCGCTGCCAGCACCAGACAATACGGACCAGCTCTGCGCGATAGAGTCTATGCGGCATTCGCTATTGCTTTTGGAGCCAAGCGGTGTGCCATCGTCGAAGTACGCACGACGGTACCACTCACCATCCCAGCCATTTTTTTCTGCATTGGCTTGAAGCTTTTTGGCTTCCTCCACACATTTTGCCGCAAATGCATTATCGCCCCGCGCCTCTGCCACAGGTATAAACTGTTGCAGTATATCATAAAGGAAAAATGCCAGCCAGAT
>DLGO01000109.1 GCA_002482725.1 Bacteroidetes bacterium UBA7692
CTACGGATGATGTGATATGGGACTGGGACCTGAAGACAGATATAATATGGTGGAATGAAAACTTTTATGACCTGTTTGGCTATGAAAGGGATGCAGGGCACGGCAGCATAGAGGGATGGGAGGCAAAGCTGCACCCGGAAGATAAAGAAAGGGTTGGCAAGAAAATACATGATGCCATAGAAAACAAAGAGCAATACTGGGGAGACGAATACCGCTACCTGAAAGCTGATGGCACAGTAATGTACATAATGGACCGGGGTTATATGCAGTACGACAAAAACGGTGAACCCGAGCGCATAATAGGCGCGATGGTAAACCTGACTGAATATAAAAACGCAGAGGATGCCCTGCTGAAAACGCAACAGGAACTGCGCGAGCTAACCACACACCTGCAAAGCGTACGCGAAGAGGAACGCACCAATATAGCCCGCGAAATACATGACGAACTGGGCCAGCAGCTGACAGGCTTGAAAATGGACACCTCGTGGGTACTAAAAAAGCTGCCAAAAGAAAGTGATGAACTACGCCCTAAACTAAGCGGCATGCTGGCACTGATAGACGATACAGTAAAAACCGTAAGGCGTATAAGCAGTGACCTGAGACCTGGCATACTGGACGACCTGGGGCTAATAGCAGCTATAGAATGGCAGAGTGCAGAATTTGAAAAAAGGACGGGAATAAATTGCCACATGGATACCAACGTGGGAGAGATAGAGCTGGACAAAAAAACGGCAACAGGCATATTCCGGATATACCAGGAATCGCTGACCAACGTAGCGCGGCATGCAAGGGCTACGAAAGTAATTACCAGCATACGCTACCGCAACAACAAACTAGTGCTGAGCATAGCGGATAACGGAGTGGGATTTGACAAAGATGCCGAGGAAAAAAACTCGCTGGGGCTGATAGGCATGAAAGAAAGGGCACTGATATTTAACGGCGAGCTGACAATAGACTCAGGCACTAACGAAGGAACCACGATAATACTGGGCTTACCAATTGATATAACCAAAACCCAGACGACATGATAAAAATACTGGTAGCCGACGACCACGCAATAGTGCGCAAGGGTCTGGTACAGCTGCTTACAGAGGAGTTTCCACAGGCTGAAGTAAGGGAAGTATCGAACAGCAACGATGCACTGGAAGCAGCACGTGAGAAGGCTTGGGATGTAATTTTGCTGGACATATCGATGCCCGGAAGGAACGGCATAGAGACACTGAAACAGATAAGGACAGAAGGTATAAGCACACCGATACTGATGCTGAGCATGCACTCGGAAGACCAATATGCTATAAGGGCATTGAAGGCCGGTGCATCGGGATTCCTGAATAAAGAAAGCGCTACCGATGAGCTGATAAAGGCAGTGCACAGGGTGCTGGCCGGAAGGAAATACATATCGGCCTCGCTGGCAGAAAAACTGGCAGAAGGTGCGGGAAGCACTACTGATAAGGCCGCGCACGAACAACTTTCGGACAGAGAAATGCAGGTACTGCAAATGATAGCCGAAGGAAAAACAGTATCTGAAATAGCAGAGAAGATATCGCTGAGCGTAAATACGATAAGCACCTACAGGACCCGCATACTGGAAAAGCTGGCACTGAACAACAATGCAGAGCTGACGAGGTATGCACTGGATAACAACCTTGTATAAACCAATTTATAAACCCAATAAACCACATTGAAAAAACAACCCAAACCTTAACATCAATTGTAGTACAGACCACTACAAAACTTTCATAGTTACCACTATACCCCCCGCCTGACGCATAAGGCAACTTTGCTATGTAAATTCTGCAAGGGTATGGCGTATTCCAACCGGTTGAAAATTGTGACAGTAGATGATTCGGCTTTAATAGCCGAGCGCCTGCAACAGATGATCAGCGCTATAGAACATGTAGAATTTGACGGGAATGCAGTGAATATCAGCTCTGCGCTGAAACTGATAGATGAAAAGAAGCCGGATGTAGCCATTCTGGACATTCATCTGAAAGACGAAGCACAGGGAAAGAACGGGATAGACCTGCTGATAAAGGTAAGAGAGACACATCCGGAAATAGTGGTAATGATGCTGACGAACCTATCGGAGCCACTATATAAAAAGAGGTGCTTACAACATGGTGCAGACTACTTTTTTGATAAGTCGAATGACTTTGAGAAGGTACCGGAAGCCATACAAGTGATAATAGAAGCCAGAAAATAAACAGATAAGACGGACAGGGAAAAGAGAAATTTATTCAACCATCTATTCAAAACATCATCAAAGTGAAACATCTAATTTCTAACACGCTCCGAATAGTTATCCGACTTATTCCGACGTTATTTTCAGCAAGTCATTTTCAATCGTCATCAGTGGAGTTTCAACGATACGCCCCAGTTCAACACCGTTTGAATTTGTCACTATAGTAGTAGGCACATACTGAATTTTCAGTGAAGCGATAATCCGATGAGGGTTGGTTTTCGCTTTGTCTACTGCATAGATTGTCAGCTTAGAAAGGTCGAAGCCAAGACATTTTAAGACCTTGATAATGCGGGGAACTTCCCTCCTACTGTCACTGCACCAGATACCCATAACGATGGTTATCTCTTTGCCCGAAAGGGATTGCCTCAGCAATGGGGCTTTTGCAGTATCTACCACATAGCCGTTGTACTCCTTTTCGTACCACTGTTTGTAGCTCTTGTTAGTGGTAAGTTCAGATACGGACAATTTGCCGACCTTGACCTTACCATAGGATTGGGCAGAAAGAAGTATTGAAAATACTAATAGTAAAACTGTAAATATGTGCTTCATTAGTTTCAAAGCTAAGAAATAGAAGACAGAAGAATGGATTCAGTTAAACTTTACATGCTGATAGTGGGTTGCCGGCCCAAAGGGAGGTACACAGAGCAGCATGATGTATTCTTTACCGCAGGGGCATCGCTGGCAGCATTGAAGCCTGATATCATCGGTTTTTGGCCAGAGGTAAAAGGAGTAATACACATAGACTCTTACCGGGAGGTAACCCATGTAGATGGCTACAATATAAGCGTAGCACCAGGCAAAAATGAGGTTGGCAATAATGGCATAAGGCTATACTTCATAAACTTGGGCGGCTATAAGCCAGACGACATGGAGGAATACCACTACAAAATGCTGATAGCCGCGCCTGACAAGGACGCTGCTATAAAGCAGGCAAAGAAAAGTGCCTTCTACAAGCACACCATAACCGGGCATATTGACGATAAGTTCGGGCTGGATGTAGATGACATACATGAACTGAAAGACATACTACCGGCAGCTGTAAAGAACAACTACCACCTGGTAATAGAACCCGCAGAAACAGGTGTGGAAGATGTGCTGCATATAGGATATATCCCATTAACCAAACTATAGAAAAACCATGGATGGAAAGAACAGAGTCAACATAAAACCAGGCCTGAAAGTACTGATAATACTAAAGAAAGACCAACGCAGCGGCAAGCTGACAGAAGGCATAGTAAAAGACCTACTGACCAGCGCACCGGTACATCACAGAGGAATAAAGGTGAGACTGGAAGACGGGCAAATAGGCAGGGTACAGGAAGTAGTGGAATAAAAAAAGCCCGGCAAACATGTTTACCGGGCTGTAATATCTGAAGTGCGAAAGCTTATCAGTTAAGGCTGGCTTCCAGCATCTTTATCTTTTGCATGGCATCTTCTTTCTTCTTGCGTTCGCCGTCCAGGACTGCCGCAGGAGCCGAGTTTACGAACTTTTCGTTGCTTAGCTTTTTCTCTACGCTGGCAAGGAAGCCTTTAGCATACTCCAGTTCTTTCAGCAGTTTTTCGCGCTCTGCACCGGCATCTTCCTGTTCGCCGGTAATAACAAAGAACTTGTAGCCCTTGGCAATAAATGTTTTGGATTTAGGCATATCTTCTGATACCTGCTCCAACACATCCAGGCGAGCCAGCTTCAGTATCTTGGATTGGAAAGCTGAGAACTTAACAGCGTCGCTGCCATTGTAGTAAGCCTGTACGTTTTCGGTGTTCTTTTTACCTGCCTTTGCGCGGATTTCGCGAATGGCGGTAATGATATCGAAAGACAGGGAAGCTTCATCCAATAGCTGAGTGTTGATAGCCGCTGATGACTTTGGCAATTGAGCAATACAAATGCTTTCGCCTTCTTTTCTCTCTGCCAATACGTGCCAGATTTCCTCTGTAACGAAAGGCATAAAAGGATGGAGCAAGCGAACAATCTTGTCGAACAGTTCTTTGGTTTTGTTGTAAGTGTATGAGTCGATAGGAGCGCCGTAATCAGGCTTAATCAGCTCCAGGTACCATGAACAGAAGTCGTCCCATATAAACTTGTAGATGGTCATGAGCGCTTCGCTTAGGCGGAAATCGGTATAGGAAGCATTCAATTCATTGATGGTGGTATCCAGCTTGCCCTCCAACCACTCTATGATAACCTTGTTCTCCTGGTTTTCGCCTTCGGTAACCTCCCAACCCTGTAGGAGCCTTAGTGCATTCCACAGTTTGTTGCAGAAATTGCGGCCCTGCTCTACAAGCTTGTCATCGTACAGGATGTCGTTGCCTGCAGGAGAGCAAAGAAGCATACCCATACGCACTCCATCGGCACCGTATTTGGCGATAAGGTCAAGCGGATCGGGTGAGTTGCCCAGGCTCTTGCTCATTTTGCGGCGCTGCTTATCGCGAACGATACCGGTATAGTATACGTTTTTGAAAGGCTTTTCGCCTCTCCACTCGTAACCGGCCATGATCATGCGCATAACCCAGAAGAACATGATCTCCGGAGCTGTAACCAGGTCATTGGTGGGATAGTAGTATTCTATGTCCTTGTTGTTCTTATCCTTGAAGCCATCGAAAACGCTGATAGGCCACAACCAGGAAGAGAACCAGGTATCGAGGACGTCCTCGTCCTGTTTCACCGAGGCGAAGTCAATCCCTTTTGCCTCAATTTGTTCTTTGGCATCCGCTATTGTGGTAGCAACGGCTACCAGATTACCGGACTGATCGTACCATGCGGGAATACGCTGCCCCCACCATAGCTGGCGGCTGATACACCAGTCGCGCACATTATCTATCCAGTGCTTGTAGGTATTCTTATACTTAGCCGGTAAGAACTGTATCTCGTCGTTCATTACGTCCTCCAGCACCTGTGGATTTTTGGCAAAGAACATCTTCATATCTACAAACCACTGCAGCGACAATCGAGGCTCTACAACAGCGTTTGTACGCTCGCTGCGGCCAATCTTATTAGTGATAGTCTCGGTTTTGATGAGCACATCCTCCTCTGCCAACTGCTTTGCGGCCAACTTACGCGCCACAAACCTGTCAGTACCTACAAAAACCTGAGCAGCTTCGCTGATAGTTCCATCTTCATTGAAACAGTCGATAACAGGAAGGTCAAACTTCTTGCCGATTTCGTAGTCATTGATATCGTGCGCAGGAGTAATCTTCAAAGCCCCTGTACCAAATTCCATATCCACGTACTCATCGGCAATAACCGACACAGGCCGGTTTACCAACGGTACTATTACGGTTTTACCCACCCAATCTTTATAGCGTTCATCCCGTGGATTTACGCATACTGCAACGTCACCCATAATTGTTTCGGGGCGAACAGTAGCCACAGAGATGTACTCTTCGCTATTCTGTAGCTTGTATTTGATATAGTATATGGGATTCTGCTCCTCGGTATGCAATACCTCTTCGTTGCTCAGCGTAGTTTTGGCACTTGGGTCCCAGTTAATCATGCGCAGTCCGCGATAGATAAGCCCCTTCTTATACAGGTCCACGAACACCTCTATTACGGCTTCGCTAAGGCTTTCCTCCATAGTGAAACGGGTTCTTTGCCAATCGCAACTTGCACCCAGCTTTTTCAACTGGTCCAGAATAATACCACCGTATTTATCCTTCCACTCAAAGGCATACTTCAGGAACTCTTCTCGGCTCAAGTCACTTTTCTTAATGCCCTTTTCTCGCAGCATCTGAACTACTTTTGCCTCTGTAGCTATGCTGGCATGGTCTGTACCCGGCACCCAGCAGGCATTTTTACCTTCCATACGCGCTTTGCGTACCAGGATATCCTGAATAGTATTGTTCAACATGTGGCCCATGTGCAATACCCCTGTAACGTTTGGTGGAGGTATGACTATAGTATATGGCTCCCTTTCATCAGGTTCGCTATGAAAGTAGTTCTGTTCCAGCCAGTACTTATACCATTTGTCTTCAATCCCGCTTGGGTCGTATGTTTTTGCCAATTCCATGCGGGCGAAAATAGTTGATTGGACGCACAGACTTCGGGTAAAAACCTAAAAAATTTCTAACAATGATAATTGCAAGGATGCCTTAATGATACAAAGGACTAGAAAATGACTACCTCATCCAGTGCCTCATCCCCTATTTCGGTGTTCATCATCACCTTAATTTTTTCGCGGCTATACATAAGCTCCTGCTTAAGGGTAGATGATGATATCTGGATATAAAGCTTACGGCCCTTGATATAAATATTGGTAGTATACTTAGCAATCGGACCACCCATTAGCTCCGGCCAGCGTTGTTGGATGCGGGCTTCATTTAGCTTTGGCTTCAGCTTCAGGTCGCTGATCATATTATCAAGCGCCATTCCTATAGTTATATCGTTCTTCTGTCTCATCATTGTCCAACGCTTGTAATCACAGCCTAAAAGTATATCAATTCTATGATTTCAGGATTGTTTTTAATGAACAGTTCCAACCTATCTGAACTGGTATGCGAAAGCAACACCTGACCGAAGTTTTCGGTTGCAATAAGCTCCAGAAGTGCCGCGCTCCTATCCATATCCAACTTGTCGAATATATCATCGATCATCAGCAGCGGCTTGAAGGATTTGGATTGGCGGATAAAATCATACTGTGCCAGTTTCATAGCTATCAGTACACTTTTCTGTTGACCCTGACTACCGAATTTGCGCGCCGGAGTATCATTGAGAACTATTTCCAGATCGTCTTTATGTATACCAAATTCGGTTCTTTCCAGGATAACATCGCGTTTTACATTCTTTTCCAACAGTGAGGAAAAAGAACCGCTGTGCAGGTGAGAGGTATAATCGAAGCGAACAGAGTCCCGCTCCAAACTAATTATGCTATAGTACCTTTGAAAAAGAGGCTGAAGCAAAGCAACTGCCTCTACCCTTTTTTTATAGATGGCCTCACCAGACTCTACGAGTCTGGTGTTATAGGATTGGAGCAAGGTTTCATCTATGCGACCTGACTCTGCAAATTGCTTGAGGCAGGCATTCCGCTGCTGGAGAATCTTATTATACAGGATGAGATGCTCCAGGTATTTCTTATCCGTTTGAGAGATCGTATTATCAAGATATTTTCGGCGTTCTTCACTTCCACCAACAATTAGCTCAACGTCGTTTGGGGTAATGAAAATACATGGAAAATTGCCGACATGCTCGTTCAAACGGGGATAAGGAACCTCATTTACACTAAAGTCCTTCTTTTTGCCCTGTTGCAGTTTACACACTATACTATAGGACTCTCCACTCTTTAGAAAGTATCCATCAACTCTCAGGAATTCTGCTCCAAACTGGATTGTTTGCTGGTCTGTAGTGTTAAAATAGCTTTTTGTAAGGCATAAAAGGTAAACTGCATCAAGCAGATTTGTTTTACCAACACCGTTGTTTCCTATTACGCAACTTATCTTTTTAACGAATTGAACATTCGTTTGTGGATGATTCTTATATTGAGTAAGTTTAATTGTAGATAGAAACACTATATTTGACCGCTTTAATTGATATGGCTGCAAAGTTAACGAAAGAGACTTATCTATACTGGTACGAAATGATGGTACGCCTTCGCAAGTTCGAAGAGAGGGCCGGCATGTTGTATGGCCAGCAAAAAATCCGAGGCTTTTGTCATTTATATATAGGACAGGAAGCATTGGCAGCAGGTACTATGAGTGCTTTGCGCGCTGATGACAGAATGATAACTGCCTATCGGGACCACGGCCTGGCTATAGCCAAAGGTATAAGTTCACGAGCTGCAATGGCTGAGTTGTTTGGTAAAGCTACGGGCTGCACCAAAGGAAAAGGAGGCTCTATGCACTTCTTCTCCCGCGAGCATAGCTTCTATGGTGGGCATGGCATAGTTGCAGCACAGATAGGTTTAGGTGCAGGGATAGCTTTTGCAGACCAATACTTAGAAAAGGACAATGTTACCATTTGCTTTTTCGGAGACGGTGCAGCAAGGCAAGGCATACTTCACGAAGCCTTTAATATGGCTATGATGTGGAAGCTACCTGTGATATTTGTATGCGAGAACAACGGATATGCCATGGGTACATCTGTGGGCCGCTCATCAAATGTGACCAAGATAGCTACACTAGGCGAAGCTTATGAGATGCCTTCGGAAAGCATAGATGGCATGAAATGCGAGACTGTGCATGATGCAGTAGCACGCGCTGCCGAAAGAGGGAGAAAAGGCGAAGGACCTACTTTCCTCGAGATATGTACATACCGCTACAAAGGCCACAGTATGAGTGACCCTCAAAAATACAGGACTAAGGAAGAGGTAGAAGGATATAAGAAATTAGACCCTATAGAAACTACTTTAGAAACAATATTGGAGAAGAAATGGGCAACACAAGCGGATATTGAGGCTATAAACGCAAAAATAGATGCCGAAATAGAAGATTGTGTGAAATTTGCGGAAGAGTCGCCATATCCCAACGATGATGAGCTGTTCAAGGATATATACGTACAGAGCGACTATCCATTTATGATGGAGTAAGGGATTAGAATCAATAAAAAGGAATAACCAAACATTTAAAATTAAACATTACAAGACAATGTCTGACGAATTAGAAAAAGAAGTATTACACCACACAGAATCTACAAGCAATAAGGGAACAGAACTGGTTGACAGCGCTGAGAACTTCTTAGAACAATACCAAAAGCCGTTGATGTATGGAGGTGGCGCTTTAGTAGCAGTTTTAGTAATTGCACTTTTTGTTGCTTTTAAATGGTTGCCGGACCGTAATGCAAAGGCCCAAAAAGAAATGTACATGTCTGAACTTGCCTTTGCAAAAGACTCTTTCCAAGTGGCGTTGAACGGTAGTGGAGCAAATAAAGGATTTCTGCAGATTGGAACCTCTTACAGCTTTACAAAGGCTGCAAACCTAAGCCACTACTATAGTGGATTATGCTACCTTAATCTTAAGAAATACGATGAGGCAGTAAAATACCTGGATAAGTTCAGCACCAGTGATCCTATTTTGGGTTCTGTTAAGCTAAGCGCTACAGGCGATGCTTATGCTGAACTAGGAAAATTTGAAGATGCAGCTAAATACTACGAGAAAGCAGCAGGATTTTCTGATAACGAATTATACGCTCCATACTTCTTGCTAAAAGCAGGTTTGGTAAAAGAGCGCTTGAAAAAATTTGCAGATGCTAAAGAGGTATTTGAAAAACTAAAAAAGCAATATCCTAACAGCGATGAAGGTCGTGATGCGGATAAATACATAGCAAGAGTAAGCGCACAGATATAATCTTAATGGCGTTTTATAATTAATAAAAGGGAACCATGGTTCCCTTTTTTAGTAGATAGCAGACAAGAACTAAAAGAATAACAGAACAGATATAAAATGGCATCAAAGACTAAAAATTTATCAGAACAATCCAGTGCGGTTTACGAGAATGCGGCAACCTATATGATAGGAATAGTAGTGAGCGAATATCATTCAGAGATATGTAATAAGCTATTGGATGGAGCATTGCAAACATTGGTAGAAAATGGGGTAGACGAACGCAATGTAGCAGTAGTGTACGCACCTGGAGCGTTTGAAATACCATTAGCAGCTAGATGGCTGTTTGATGCGGATGATTTCGATGCTATCATCTGCCTGGGATGTGTAATAAAGGGTGATACAGACCACGACAGGTATATCAATGAAAGTATCTCCAGTGCATTAATGAAAATGAGCGTGGAAGATGCGTGTCCGTATTTGTTTGGAGTACTTACAGTAAATACTGAAGAGCAAGCAGAAGACAGGGCTGGTGGTAAATACGGCAATAAGGGTTCTGAATGTTCCACAGCAGCACTTAAGATGCTTGCATTGAGGGATAGTATGGCAGGCAGTGATGATGACGAAGAAGAGGGCGATTAAATTTCACCTTCCCTGGAAAATAAAGCAGAATCCATCCCGTTTAAAAGCAATAACCTTTTACATGAGATGGATTTTTTGCGTTCTAATTTTTGGTTTCTTCGGTTGCAATTCGCCTTCAGCTTACAGGTCCAAAATTATCCATATACAACCATTGGGTTTAGTAGACAGTAACATCCTCCGCCATATTACCAATTCCCTAAGGGATTTTTACAAAACTGATTGCACTATAGAAAAAGAGATCCCATTAAGCGATTCCTGGCTTGCTGAAAGCAAGACCAGATATGAAGCCGGCAAACTACTATCGAATTTCAATAGTACCAATAATACCGTCCTGATACTTGAAAAGGATATCGCAGCGAAAAATAAGCGAAGGAACCGAAATGAATGGGGCATTTTCGGGCTTGGCACCATGCCCGGTCACACTTGTGTAATTTCCACCTTCCGGTTAAAGCGTAATGCCAATGACTCATTGTTTAGAGAGAGGGTGAAAAAGATCTGTATACATGAGGTTGGACATAATTTGGGATTACCTCATTGTACAAGTGATACCCTATGCCTGATGAATGATGCCAATGGAACAATAGCACAGGTAGACAAAGAAAAAATGTACCTCTGCAAAAATTGCAGGAAAAAAGCTGGTATGTAGTAAAGACAAAAACCCAGTCCAATAAAAAACAGATATTCTGCAAAAAATACAAATCTGCTTGCATCCACTATCCGTATATATCGTCAATCCTCTACAATACCAAACACATGAAAAAAGACGATTACGAAATAATGCTGATTGATGATAATCCGGCAGAAATACACTTTGTAAAGTTTGCATTGAAACAGGCCAATATTAATGCCCGTTTATTAACTGCAAGAGATGCTGAAGAAGGGCTGAACATATTGTCAGCATTAAAACATAACCCTCCCGATCTGCTTTTAGTTGATATAAATATGCCAGGCATTTCAGGCTTTGATTGCCTGAATGAAATTTCGAAAATGATACCGTTAAATGATCTCCTTGTTGTTGTTTACTCTACCTCAAATTATAAGGTAGATATTTCAAAAGCATCAGCAAACGGGGCTTCTTACTTTTTGGTCAAAACAGATAATCTGGATGACTTATCTCTCGCATTAACCTACCTGCTTGATGAACACGGTAAAACTATTTTGAAAAATACACCTTTGGAAAACACGCTATTTGATTTCAGGCAGTCTGCAATCTGCTAGCCAGTTTAAGAAATAAGAAACAGCGAAGGCCCAAATTTCCCGATAAAAGCCTCGCTGTTTCCTTATTTCCTATGTTACTTACTTACATATAATTTACTCGTAGTATTTAGGTTGTTATTTGCATTTACTACCCTTACAAAATATGCCCCAACATCTAAAGTATTCTTAATAATAACGGTGTTTCCGCCAGAAGGAAGGTGGAGAGGCACAGAATACATAACTTCACCTATAGCATTAAATATTTGAGCGGACCCATCAATTCTATCTTCAGAATTTAATATAATACTAAAGTCATCATTAGCGGGATTGGGAAATACAGCCAATTTAATATTATCAACCATTTGGCCAGCATCACATTCCACCGAGGCAGCATCAAATGTGGCAGTTTTACCATCCATGTCTATTTGCTCCAACCTGTAGTAGGATGTTTCTATAAAAGGCTTACTATCTGTAAAAATATAAGATAATTTTTCGTTGCTACTACCTACTCCTGGAACAAAACCTACTGTACTCCAATAATTACCATCAATGCTCTTTTGGATGTTGAAGCCTCTGTTATTTATCTCTACCGAAGTAGACCAACTTATATTAACCTCATTGCCATTACAATCTGCTTTAAAGGATAATAGCTCAATTGGCAGTGGTATCATATTGGCCGATCCATGCAACCACATTTCAGAGAACCCAGGTATCGAAAACTGTACATATCGTCCTGCTGCGCTGAACCCTGATATTATATCACTAACAGTTCCGTAGTGGTTACTGTTGAAGGTGGTGGTTGCACCTTGTCCATCGCAGTTGAGAAGAGATGATGTTGGATTATTACTATGGTACTTGCTAAGTATGAGATCTGAAATCCCTTCTACATCATCATTGCTATTGCTATTCGTGTTTGCACTATTCTGTAGCGCCGCAAATTCAGATTGGCTAAAATAAAGCATAATATCCACCGGAGCTGATGGCTGTATGGTTGGCTCCATCTTCCAATGCCTTTGCAGTACACTGGTTATGTCATGCAAAGAGGTGGTTCCACAAGGCTGTACATTTACCGGTTCATTTGTCTTGTATAGTTTGGTAGTTACATTTCCCAAATCTTGCCCATGAGCATTTATAGATGCTAATAGCCTGCCTGTAGAAGGCTCTATAAAGTCTACAAAAGCATTATCCTTAACCGGACAGGTAACGCTATCAGCATTATTGCCAAAAGTGGATACTGAAGGAACTACTGCTGAGACCATCATTTTATCAGCACTGTAACAACCGGTAGTCTTATCCTGGGCCCTTACATAATATGATTTGCTTGAGCGCAAATTTGGTGTCATATAAACCGTATCCGACCCAACAATTGAAGTATCAGAGAGATTCACATACCATTTATACGCTAGTGAATTGTTAGGGGAAATGACCTTCAGTTGAGCTTTATTACCCATGCAGATATTCTTATTACCCAAAGAAGGATTCGCCGGCAGGGAGTTTACCGATACATTAACTGAACCGCGGGAGGTACAACCCATTATAGATGACCCTATATAAAATGTAGTATTACCATTTATCGCAGCAGTTGATACCGTATTCCCGCTATACAAAGCTGCACCTCCGCTACTTGCAGAATACCAACTATAGGTAATACAGGATACCGGGCTATTAACCGCAAGCAAGGCAGTTGAGCCGGAGCAAATGGTAACCGGGGCATTTGCGGTGGGAACACCCGGACATTCATAATAAGCACCATCAATATCTATTGCCGCAGAGCCTAAAAGTAGCGAAGAGGTAACCAATGTTATCCTTACAGCATTGAAACATTCAGTAGGGGTAATCTTTATATAGTTGCTGCCACTGATTGAAACGCTTGTAAAAGACGCGGTAGCTTCGGTACCATTGGTAGAGGTTGTGGCATTTTTATATGCCTTAATCCCTGTGGAAGAGCTAAGTAACAGGTNNAGGTTAAGTATGTTTACCGTTGCTGATTCATACTTTACATATACCGATGTACCAGCAGGCAACTGCTCTACCCCATTTACAAATTTAAGCTCTATCCAGGCATTTGCATCATACAAAGCACTTGAGGTGGAATAAACATTAAGTGATGCATTGCCGGCAGTAGTGCCTACAGCATTGGCTTCATTAGTTACTTTTCCTTCTTGTACTGTCACTACTATGGTAGTTTTACCGGAAGAACCACTCGAGGAATGGGTAGCATATACCTTAGTTTGGGCTTTTAATGTAAGGCAAGGCAAAATCATGCAACAAAAAAGCAAGAAGCACAATACGTGCGAATTGGGAGAATTTTTCATAAATAATTTTAGCTGTTTTAAAAGCTTACCAGCGTACTATTATTTAGATCGCTTGTTGTATAAAACTATTTACGACCACCTAAATGGTAAGTTTCAAAATTCAGAAATAAATTAAATAATTTTACTATTTGTATTATAACAAGTATACCAAAACCAACTAAACATCATGATCATCAGTACATTTACCTATTAAAAAATAGGTATAAATACGTATTCCTTTAACAACCTATTTCACCTTTGGTGCTACACCCGGTTTGGCGGATACGGGTTTATCGGGAGCTACCGATTTTAGTGCTTCAGCCTCTACTTTGTTTATATAATCCAAATTGTTCAGAGCCAAAGTAAAGTTTGGATAGATTTTCAGTGCTTCATTAAACCAGTTACGTGCCGCATCAAACTGGCTCAGTTCCATAGCACATATTCCTTTTACATTCTTTGCCGCAGCATTCAAAGGCACATCCTGGGTTGTTTTATCCTGATTCCGAAGCGGCACCTTAACTTCCACAGATTTTGGATCTGCAATTATTGCATCCAGCGAAGCAAGACACTCACCATACCGCTTTAACTCATACTGTATCGTAGCTGCCTGGTATAGATAACTAAGGTCTTTAGTATTTGTATACAGTTTCTCATAATCGGACAACGCTTCCTTTTTATATCCCATTGCCTGTTTAGAAAGTGCAACAAGGCTTCTTATCTCGTTCTTCTCCGGACTCTTTGCCAGTATCTCTTCGCCTACTTTATACGATTGCAAATATCTTTCCCCTGAAAAGAAAAGGTATACCAACGAATCTTTCAAGTCCTCTCTAGCCGGATTTATAGTGATCGCATTATAAAGTGCTATAGTGGCAGCCTGCAGGTCATAATAATCCAACGCCAGCTTATACACTTTCATTTGATTATCAAATGACGCCTGCTGGGCAATTGTTGATTTGCTTACAAATGAAAATAGCGTACATAAAGTAACTATCAGTATTCTTTTAGTCATAATTATTATGGGTTTTATTCTTGTGTCAATCTATAAATTTTCTCATTACATCATTTAACTCCAAAGCTTGCTCTCGCGCCTTCACATCAAAATCAGTATCTTTTGATGCATAGATTACCTGACGTGTTGAATTGATGAGCAATCCTCCATTGGCATTCTTACCTTCTCTGCATACTGACTCAAGATCGCCACCTTGGGCTCCAACTCCCGGCACCAGAAAAAAGTTGTCAGGAGCAAGTTTCCTTACCTCTGCTATATATTCAGGATGCGTAGCTCCTATCACAAACATAAGTTGCTCATGAGTTCCCCATTGTTGTGCTTTACCAATTACTTGCTCATATAGCTTTTTACCATCTTTAGATTGCAAAAACTGAAAATCTGCACTACCTGCATTACTGGTTAATCCCAACAAAATGACCCATTTGTCTTTATGTTCAAGAAATGGCGTTACAGAATCTTTACCCATATATGGGGCCACTGTTACTGAATCAAAATTAAGCCACTCAAAGAATGCCTTGGCATACATGTTAGATGTATTGCCTATATCCCCTCTCTTGGCATCTGCTATGGTAAAGCAATCTGTTGTTTCATTCAGATACTTTATCGTTTTTTCCAGCGCCTGCCATCCCTGTATTCCGTGCGACTCATAAAATGCAATATTGGGTTTGTAAGCCACACAGATATCTTTTGTAGCATCTATTACCAACTTATTAAATTCGAAAATCGGATCTTCATACTTCAACAAGTGCTTAGGAATGAGACTGGTATCCGTATCAAGCCCAACACATAGAAAAGTCTTTTTTTCTTTTATAAGGTTTGCAAGTTGATTATAATTCATGCACGCAATTTCAGTAAATTTCTTTTAATACCTATTCCAAATCTTCGGCAGTTCTAACTTTTTTAGAGGGAATCAAAAAATCCAACGGAAACTTTCTCATATACCTGAATAGTACAGACAAAAACTCCGGATGGTCTATCAGGCTTATATTCCTGGACTTAAGTGCCACATAAAATGCTATTGAAAAACTGATCAGGAAATTGAAAAAACCTATCCCTATAACCCCGACAAAACAAACAGCATAATTCTGCCAACTCATTTCATGCAACAGAGAAAACAACCCCAATGAGAACTGGCCTGATGAAATAGTAATGTGCCTGATATCAAATGGCAGCCCGGTTATAGAACCGATAAAACCAGCAGATCCCAAAAAGAATCCTAATGCAAAATTACCCACTATGCTCCCCAGATTGCTATCAAGATAGCTTGCCAACCGGTCCAGTTTATCCTCATTCATTAGCCGTTTAAGCATTTTGCTCCGCCTTATTCTGTCGGGAATTTTGGAATATACCACCTTGTTATCCCAATAACCTGATATAACCCCGCCTATAAATAAGAATACTCCGGCAATACAGGCATAAAAAAGGCTTAGCGATTTGTAGGGGTGAATGCCTGACATCATCTGCCTGGCTTCTTCATTGCTTACTAAAGGATAACCCAGTGCCCAGGTCAAAAGGTAGTCCAGCAAGTAAGTTAATGGAAAGAGCACCACAAGATTTCCGGCAAAGGATATAAATTGAGAACGGCTTGTGCTTCCTATTGTAATAGCCAACTCCTTTAGCTCAACCACCATGTTCTTAGTATCCAGATTAGCAGCTATTCTGGAAGCAGTCATTGCAGGTTGTTTGGTCGCAAGTGTGGAGTGGGTTATATGTATCAGGATAAATGCAATGGCATAATTTAACGAAAAAGCTACAGCCTCCCACAATGGAGCAAAATGAGCATGGTGTATAAAAACCTTTATGATTACCACAAAGGAGATAATCGCACCTCCCTTGCACGATTCATAAAAGAAGTCCGCATACTCCTTTACCGTTGAGGTAATATAATGCTCGCCCGATTTGCTCTTATGTTCCGATATCTGGTAGGAAATCGCCTCAAGATTTTGAGAAATAAACTCCCTGATAGCATGACGGTTATTGATATTGTAAATACTATCCTTTAAAAATGCTACCAACCTGTTCAGGTTTAGGGAGTCATCACCATCCAAAATATCTATCAGTATAAATATTCTTGCAATCATCAGCTCTATCTTGCGTATCAGGAAAGTCTGCCTGATGCTGGTTCCTGTTTCAGCAGATCCCGCTTCTACTTTGTGCAGCAGGCTTCCGCATACCATTAAACCGCTCCGCAACTCTGCTTTAGCTTCCAGTATATTTTTCCTTTCACGAATGGCTGTCAGAAAATTATCCGTAAAACCCTGAAGCAGGAAAAATGCATTGGTATCATCCATCTCACCAATCCGTTTCCTTATCTCAGGTTCAAGGCCCAAGGAGGATATCCGCGTACTCAATATTTTAAAAGAGGTCTTCAATTGACCAAATAGTACAATGGAAGTCCTTCTGTTTGTAGTAGAAAACAAGTATAAGAAATTTACCCAATCCTCATCTTCAATATCTCTTACCCATTCAAAATCTTTAGGCTGCCTGAAAATCTCACTTAGAGCATACTGTATATCATCTTCACCAAACAGCTCGGGGAGTATTTTATGCCTTAGCCTTCCAAATATCTCCTCAAAAAAATTAGAAGAAGAAGGAAGCCCGCTGTCTGTCAGCCACTCTTCAATTTCCGAATTTTCTATTACCTCAAATACCGCAGCGGTCAAAATCTGTTGAATATCCGGTTCGCTTTTAAGTAAATGAATAAGGCTCTTGAAACGCTGCCTCGTCACATGTTTCGATTCAAAAGCTCCTGGCCTTATATCATCTATCACCGATGCCAGTGCGGCAATTTTCTGCGCTCTGGTTGTACAATTTCCCAGAGCTATTATATTCGCTCTTATCATCTATTTTACTCCTCTCCTTTTTTACTGAAATCCAGTATACCGCCAAACATGCTCATTTGCTTCAATATCCACGCCTGTCTTTTTTGTACAAATGCCGACGGCTGGCCCGCATTATACTTCCTGGGGTTGGGTAACACCGCAGCCAGCATGGCGGCCTGCTGAGGCGTTATTTTAGATGAGGGCTTATGAAAATACTGCTGCGAAGCAGCTTCTACGCCATATATACCATCTCCCATTTCAGCTACATTCAGGTACACCTCTATTATACGCTCCTTGCTCCAAAGCAGCTCTATAAGGGCTGTGAAGTATACTTCAAAGCCTTTTCTGACCCAAGAGCGTGAAGGCCACAAAAACACATTTTTAGCGGTTTGCTGGCTTATTGTACTTGCCCCTTTTGTCTTTGGCCTTTTCCTTTTCTTTTGTTTCTCATTATACTTCATAGCCTTTTCTATTGCCTGAAAATCAAACCCATTGTGCGATAGAAAATTCTGATCTTCTGAGGCTACCACCGCCAAAGGCATGCAATTGGGAACGTCTTCAAGCGCTATCCAGTCTTTTTTCAACGTCATTGGCTTGCCATCTGCTACCTGTTCACCACATCGCTGAAGCATTAATATAGTAACAGGAACTGGCACAAAGCGATAAACCACAGTTAACAAAATAGAGAATGCAAATAGGAAAACTGAGGTTTTCCAGAAGATTGACCAAAATTCAAATAATTTCTTCTTCATATCCATCACAATAGTAAGTGCCTTTTGCCGCAAACACAATTAGATTTATCCATATAAACCAATGCGTTTAACCTTTATAAAAAAACAATAAACAAGAAAATTTCTCTACAAAATTGTACTCTTCTGCTTCCAAACCCTTTGGCACAGTTATTTTACATCGTTTTAGGTGATTTTTTTATAAATACAAATTGAAAAGAAAAGAATTTCGTTTAACATTATTTGTTCAGATTAGTAGTAAAAAATAATTTCTTAATTCTATATTTGTTTAAGGAATTAAAATAAAAGCTAAACAAAATGAGCGATTTTATTAAACAGTCTGCTTTAAACATTAATTCAAATTTTAAACCTAATCAGAATGATAGCTGTAATTGACTTCGCAAAAGACATATTTCAATTCGATAGAATTTTACGCCCTTATGCTTTTAACCTTACCAAAAGCAGGGAAGAGAGCGAAGATTTGATTCAGGATACCTTTTTCAGGGCCATATCAAATCAGGACAAATTCGTTGAGGGTACAAACATTAAAGCATGGTTGTTTACCATCATGAAAAATATTTTTATCAATAACTATCGCAAAAACATGAAGCGTCAGATAGTTTTTGATAAAAGCGATAATAACTTTCTTCTTGACAGTGTTACAAAAACCGTGGCAAAAAACGATGGTGACAGAACTTTTCTTCAGGAGCACATCTCTACAGCTATGGATGGCGTTAGCCCTGACTTTACGGTTCCTTTTATGATGTACTATGAAGGCTTTAAGTATCAGGAGATAGCTGAACACTTGTCACTGCCCCTTGGTACTGTTAAAAGCAGAATTTTCTTTGCAAGAAAAGAAATTCAGAATAGATTAAAAACTATGGGTATTAATCATTCATCTAACTAACTTACAGAAAAAAATATGGTAAGTAAAAATATTGTAGTCATAGGTTCCGGATTTGCCGGACTTACATCTGCGGCTTTACTTGCCTCACAGGGTCATAGGGTTACGATATTAGAAAAAAACGACCAGGCAGGTGGCAGGGCAAGAATATGGGAAAAAGATGGATTCACTTTCGACATGGGTCCTAGCTGGTATTGGATGCCCGAGGTTTTCGAGCAGTATTATAAGCTTTTCGGCAAAACCACCAGCGACTTTTATAATTTAATAAGGCTGGATCCTTCCTACCGCGTATTTTATCCTGATAATGAGCAGATAGACGTTCCGGCTAATATGCAGGAATTGGAGGAGTTATTTGAGTCGAAAGAAAAAGGTAGCGCACTTAAATTGCGCTCTTTTTTGGCAGATGCCAAATACAAGTATGATACTGCAATGACTGATTATGTAACCAGAATCAGCGATTCATTATTTGAGTTTTTTGATTTAAAGCTATTGATTAAAAGCTTTCAAATCAACTTACTATCCAGTTTACGTTCAGAGGTACGGGCTAAATTCCAAAACCCACAACTGATAAGCCTCCTTGAATTCCCGGTATTGTTTTTGGGTAGCACGCCTGATAAAACTCCTGCTCTTTACAGTATGATGAATTATGCCGACTTATCCTTGGGTACATGGTATCCCATGGGTGGCATGAATCAGATTGCTAAAGCTATGATCAGATTGGCAGAAGAGCGCGGTGTTAAAATTATCTGCAACGCAGAAGTAACCCGTATAGAAGTTAGCGGCAAACACGCGAAACAAGTGCATACTGCAGATAAGGTTTATAAAGCAGACATAGTAGTGGCAGGTAGCGATTACGAGCATACTGAGCAGATTTGTCTGGATCCGGCAGCACGACAATACGACAGTGAATATTGGGATAGCAGGGTAATGTCACCTTCTTCACTCCTATTCTTTTTAGGGGTTAACCGAACTATCCCTAACCTGCAGCACCATAATCTCTTCTTCGATACCGATTTTGAGCAACATGCCAATGAAATCTATAAAAGTCCACAATGGCCTTCCAATCCTTTATTTTATGCTTGCGCTCCTTCCAAAACTGATAAAACAGTAGCGCCAGAGGGTTGCGAAAATCTATTTCTCCTAATGCCTTTGGCGCCCGGAATAAATGACACCGAGGCATTACGTGAAAAATACTTTAACCTCTTCATTAAGAGATTAGAGCAGAGAACGGGTGTGTCAATTCATCCACACATTGTCGTTAAACGTAGTTACGCCATCAATGATTTCAAGGCAGATTATCATTCTTTCAAGGGAAATGCTTATGGATTAGCCAATACTTTGATGCAAACTGCCATATTTAAACCAAAAATGAAAAGCCCTAAAGTGAGAAATCTATTCTACACAGGACAATTAACTGTTCCTGGCCCCGGGGTTCCTCCAAGCATTATTAGTGGTCAAATGGTGGCATCAGAAATAAAACGCCAATGTGAAGCCGGCTTACTATAAAAACATCATTCTACAACACCATAACGATATTATTATATGTTCGAATTATTTCAAAGAACTTCAGGTGAGTGCAGCAAATTGGTAACTGAAAACTACAGTACCTCTTTTTCGCTGGGCATTAAAACCCTTGATAAAAGGTTTCATGCACCTATATATGGCATTTACGGTCTGGTGCGGCTTGCTGATGAAATAGTTGATTCATTTCACGATTTCAACAAAAAGGAACTCCTTGAGAAATTCAAGCAAGAAACGTACCTCTCTATTAAAGAACGAATAAGTCTTAATCCTATTGTACATTCCTTTCAAAAAACCGTAAATGAGTACAATATTCCCTTAGATCTTATTGAAGCCTTTTTCAAAAGTATGGAGATGGACCTCTACAAAACTGCTTATGGTAAGGAAGGCTACGATGAATACATATATGGCAGCGCAGAAGTAGTAGGGCTTATGTGTCTCAGGATTTTTGTAGAAGGCAATGAACAAGCATACAACCAATTGGCTCCATCCGCACGTGCTTTAGGAGCAGCATTTCAAAAGGTCAATTTCCTTAGGGATATGAAAAGCGACTTCGACGAAAGAGGCAGAGTTTACTTCCCGGGTATAGACTTCGTACATTTTAAGGAAGAGAGCAAAGCACAGATTGAAGCTGAAATAGATGCTGACTTCGCTTCCGCTTATCAAGGTATTATGCAATTGCCAAAAGGAGCAAAATCAGGAGTATTGCTTGCATACAAGTATTACATGCTTTTACTGGGCAAAATCAAAATGGCGCCGGCCCATAAGTTAAAGGATACTCGCATCAGCGTACCAAACACTCAAAAGTTTGCCGTATTATTGGCTACTATTGCGCGTACCCGTGCACAGAGCGCTTTTAGCTTTTAGGTCAATGTAAACATGGAGAAGTATACTTACCTTATCCTCAATATTCTTACACTGGTAGGTCCGTTGGCCCTTTCTTTCGAAAAGAATGTCCACTTCTACCGAAAGTGGAAGTTCTACTTCCCTTCACTTATAATAACGGCAGTCTTCTTTTTGGTGTGGGACCATTACAAAACCGTACTAGGGGTATGGAGTTTCAATCCAAAATATCTGATAGGCATTAGCTTCTGGAATCTACCTTTGGAGGAATACCTCTTCTTCTTTACAGTACCCTATGCCTGCGCATTCATTTATGAGGCCGTCTCATTTCACATCCGAAAGAGGGTTTTCAGTTCCAACCTCAACCTACACTTTTGGATATTGAGCGCAATATGTATGCTGGCATCATTCCTGGTGGTTGGCAAACTTTATACATGGAGCGTGCTATTCCTGGTTTCCATCGCACTGCCGCTGCTTACGCTTGTGCTCAAAGACAAAAAATTGGAGTCTTTTCTGCTGGCATACCTTATTGCCCTTCTACCCATGATTGTAGTCAATGGCATCCTCACAGCTTTACCCGTGGTACAATACAACGATGCCGAAAACCTCGGTATCCGCACAGTCACCATTCCTATAGAAGACTATCTCTACAATATGATACTCCTGGCTATGAACATTGGCTTATACCAATGGTTCACCTCATTTAGCCTGAATACAGATCAACAACCTACCCTGGCAGAATCTTTCTGACCTTGCTCATTTCTACTCCTGCATTGCACCAAAAACCGCAACTTCGCGCCGTGTATATTCCAGCTTCACCGGTACGCCTTCAGCCAATCCATGAACCGTTGTTCGATGAGCAACAGGTCCATCTTTCCATACTTCGCCTGGATGAGATTCACCCAACCGTTTCCGGCAACAAGTTCTTTAAGCTAAAATACAACCTGCAGCATGCAGTAGAGAAACAGGCTTCAGCGGTCATCACATTTGGCGGACAATACTCCAACCATATCTATTCCACAGCTGCTGCCTGCAATCTGCTTGGCCTTAAATCCATAGGCATAATTGGTGCTGCCGACCAAACTAACCTCACTCCTACCCTGCTATTTGCCGGTTCTCAAGGTATGGAACTGCAGTTTGTAGACCGTACCACCTACAGACAAAAGAACGAGCAGTGGTTTATCGATGACCTCCTTGATCGTTATCCCGGTGCGTGCATTATCCCCGAAGGTGGCAGTAACGATTTTGCAGTTAAGGGCTGTACCGAAATCCCTTCTTTTATTACTGCCGACTATGATGTACTCTGTACACCTATCGGCACAGGCGGCACACTCGCTGGTTTAGCAGTGGCACTCAAAGGCCAAAAACGACTCACCGCCTTCTCTTCGCTAAAGGGCACCGACACCCTTACTCAGGAAGTTACAGACCTTATAACTACAGCTACTCCTGATACTTATCACAACTGGCACATCAATTCCGACTACCATTTTGGTGGCTATGGCAAAGCTCCTGCAGCAGTCATGGATTTCATCAGCCGCTTCAGGCTGCAACACGGCATTCAACTGGAGCAGGTGTACACCTCTAAAATGATGATGGGAATCTACGACCTCATAGAGAAAGGTTATTTCCCTAGTGGCTCCAAAATAGTGGCGATTCACAGCGGTGGGCTGCAGGGGTTGCCGCAGTAGGTTTTTACTCGCCCAGTAAATCAGGGCGTCGTTGCCTTGTCCTTTCTATCGATTGGTCATATCTCCAATCAGCTATCTTCTTCTCATGGCCCGAAAGCAATATCTCCGGTACTTTCAATCCCATAAACTCCTCAGGTCTGGTATATACAGGTGGCGATAGCAGATTATCCTGGAATGAGTCCGTTAGTGCCGATGTCTCATCGTTCAGCACACCCGGCAGCAACCTGCCTATAGCATCCACCAATATAGCAGCACCTAGTTCCCCGCCCGATAGCACATAGTCGCCTATCGATATCTCCTTGGTAATGTACAGTTGCCTGATACGCTCATCTATACCCTTGTAGTGTCCGCATAGTATTAGGAAGTTCTCCTGCATCGACATGGCATTTGCCATACGTTGGTTCAGTCTTTCACCATCTGGTGTCATGTAGATTATCTCATCGTATATGCATTCCGCTTTCAAGTGCTCTATGCAGTTGGCTATCGGCTCGCACATCATTACCATACCGGCACCTGCGCCGTACTGGTAGTCGTCTATCTGCTTTTGCTTTTGGGTAGAGTAGTCGCGCAGGTTTATCACGTTCACTTCCAGCAATCCCTTGGTGCGTGCGCGTTTCAGTATGGAGTGGTTAAATGGCCCCTCCAACAGTTCCGGCACTACGGCTATTATATCAATCCTCATCGTCAAACTCTCCTGTTTGGGTGTAGGCTTCTATCAATCCCTCCGGTACTCTTATGATAACCAGTTCTTTCTCGTCATCTATCTCCACTATCAGCTCCTCAGCCAGTGGCACCATTATCTCATGGCCATTCAGCGTAAATACCGCCACAGGCTGTATCGTATTGTCTATCACATCGGTTATCTCGCCCAGCACTGTGCCATCCTCACCTTTCAGCGTATAGCCTATCAGTGCCTGCCACTCGTCCTCTTCCTCTTCTTCAAAGTACTTGTCCAGGTCCTTCTCTTTCAACAGGAACTCGCAGTTGGCTATGCTCCTGCCCGCCTCGCGGCTGGTCACTTCCTCAAAGCTGATGATACCCTCTTCTCCATTGGCATTCACCACGGCAGAAGCCACGAAGTACGGCAGCGGACTACCCTTCTGGTCTATGAACAGCACCTTGGGAAAGTTGTCGGCATCCTTCAGTTCCAGCGAAAGGGAAAAACGAAAAGCCCCACTAATTCCGTGGGGCTTTCCGAGTGTGCCGACTGAAATAAATGATTCAGCCATTGGTCTTTATTTTTTAAGCTTCAGTTTTTGGTTCTTCTGTAGCTTCTGTTGTTGTTTCAGTTGCTGGTGTAGCTTCAGCAGCCGGAGCTTCTGTTGCAGGTGCAGCTTCTTCTACTGCTGGAGTTTCAGCTACAGGGGCAGCTTCTTCTACCGCTGGAGTTTCAGCTACTGGTGCAGCTTCTTCAGTTGCAGGTGCTTCTACAGCCACTTCTTCTTCAGCTACAGGATTTGCCGCTGCGTTAGCTGCTGCAAGTGCATCCTGGCGTTTTTTCTCACGCTCTTCTTTTTTCTTGGTTTCTTCAGACAACAATTTAGCGCTTACTGCTACTTTGTCTTTAGTTGCCTTGTGCTGGTGATCCAACACAGTGTTTTTGTGGCTGTCTTGCCAGTCAGCAAACATTTTGTCTGCAGCTTCCTGAGTCAAGGCACCTTTAGTAACACCACGTTGAAGGTGTTTTTTGTACAAAACGCCTTTGTATTTCAATACTGCGCCTACTGTTTCAGTTGGTTCAGCACCTTTTAGCAACCAGCTAAGTGCTTTCTCAACGTCTACGTTGATAGTTGCAGGTTTTGTCAATGGATTGTAATCACCTATACGCTCGATATATTTTCCATCTCTGCGTGCGCGGCTGTCTGCAGCCACAATGTGATAAAAAGGTCTTTTACCGCGACCATAACGTTGAAGTCTAAGCTTTACTGCCATGTCTTAAAATGAATTTAAGTTTTGGTTTAAAAAAAATTTGGAACGCGAAGATAAGCAAACAAACCGGCTTTACAAGCCTGTTGTCTTCTTTTTGCCTTTTTTATCAAGGAATATCTGCAAGGCTATCTCGTGGGTCTGCCCTATACTGGCCCTGTAGTCCTCCAGTATGAAGTCATATACGTATGCCAGCCTTACCCACTGCTTTATATTAAAGCCGCCTTCCAGCTGCACGGCATTCTTGGTCCTGTAGTTGAACCCCACCCATGCCGTATTGTATATCACCATCCTCGCACTTGTCACTATCTGCCACGGTGCGCCATACACCCAGCGCATCGCAAATACAGGATCCACTGCAAATTTGCCCGGGGACATATCCAGCCTGCCCTGTATCATACCATATAGGTGTGGCCTCCTGCGAAAGCTCGCCGTTCCATCCGGCTTCTTGTAGTTTAGGTCCAGGCCCATTATCTGCGGCACCGAAATATTTACGTTCAGGTACTGCTTATACTGGTAGTAGATACCAAACGATGCATCCGGGTAAACTCTCGTCGCACTTTTAAAGGTCAGTTCCGGGTCGTTTATATCATTGGCTATCAGCTTTGTGCCATCCAACCTGTATTGCAGTACACTGGCCGATATACCCAGCGTAAGCATGTGCGAGTTCTCATCGTTAAAGGCCGTCCTGCTCCTTTTATCCAGGTTAAACTGGTAAGCCAGCGCTATCGTAGCGCCTGCTTTGCCTGTTGGCCCTGTTGCATCATATATTGCCGATGCTCCCAATCCCACATTCTTCCGCTCAAACTGCATATTGTAGTTCAGGTAGGCAGTATAAGGCGACTGGCTGATGCTCATAAACTGCCTGCGGAATGCCGCGTTCACATTTATAAAGCCGCTCGCTCCCGTCAAAGCCGGGTTTAGTGCTATCGCGCTCTCCCTTATCAGGTTAAACTCCTCTACCTGCTGGCCGTAACTTTGCAGTCCGGTTGCCGATAGCGCACATATAAGTATCAGAGCGTATAGCTGCTTCATGTAGTGAAAATAACATTTGTCCCCGAAACTTGTAACAACCCACATAAAGAATCCACACTTTAACACTACCCTCGTTCACTGGTAAGAGGTGGTTTTGGTTTGCCTGATAAGAATGTTTACTTGCTATTTCCGAGCGAAACAAGAAAGATTTTTGAAGCCCTAGTGGAATTCCTAAGGCAAGAAAATCTGACGCAGTCGCAGCCGGAAATAGTTGTAAACAACTTATAGGGGCAAACGCAAATCCACCTCTAGATATCCACAACCTATCCACAGGCCAAAATTTATGTCCACTATACGTGGCATTTTCTGCTTTATTTGCGCTCCCATACAAATGAACGTTGCCCAATACATAAAGGAATTGCTCTACACACACGAATGCGTGATTGTGCCTGACCTTGGTGGATTTTTGGCTCAGTACAAGGGTGCAGACCTCAATACCGAAACCAATATCATTACCCCGCCATGCCGTCAGGTGTCGTACAACGCCCGTTTGGTAAACAACGATGGTCTTTTGTGCAACTACATAGCCAATGCCACAAGTGCTACATACAGTCAGGCTCAGGCAGCCCTGCAACACTGGGTGCGTACTGCCAAGGCATTGCTCCTGCAAAAGGACACCATCCACATCTCTGGTGTGGGCACCTTGCAGCAGGACGAGTTAGGAGCCATCACCTTCAACCCCGATAGCACCAACTTCCTTATCGAGTCTTACGGTATGCAGGCTATTCATGCCTTACCGGTTGCCAAGCAACCGGATATCATCCGCGAGGTGAAGCCGATTGAGTACAACACCAACCGCACCCATACCTTCAAACAGATACGCCAGGCAAAACGCAAAAGCCGTATCTTCAAATATGGTACCGTAGTTGCTGCCTTGCTTCTGGTTATCGGCCTTGGCATCTTCCAGTTGGTACAGCACAATGGCTTCAACGGGCAAACGGCTAACCATGCTACTGTTATCCCTGCTATCGACACACAGCCACAGGCTTTAGAAACATTGCCCGAAGCTACAACACCTACAGTAGAAGAAGCTATCCCGGCCATAGACACCACCACCATTGCAGCCATTGCTCCTGAACTTACTCCTGTTGAAGCAGTACAGGCAACTCCTGCACCTGCCGAAAACATACCTGCCGAAAACACCAATCTTTCAGCATCACCTGAAAGCGGCTATTATATCATCATCGGAGCTTTCTCACAGCAGAAAAACATCGATGCTGCCATCAGCCAGATAAAACAGGACAACCCTACCGCAGCCATCTACCAGCGCACCAAAGGCAACATGCAGGTAATCGGCTATAAAGCCTCTGCCAACTACTTCGAAGCACTACGTATGCTTCACCAGGCTCAGGAATCGGACAGCGACCGCTGGTTGAAAACGGTTAAATAGGAATTCTTACATCTGCTTCATCCGTTCAAAATTCTGTAGTATTTCCCAGCGTTTTTCTTTCGTCAGGTTTAATAATTCATCTGTTGTCATTGCTACATATTTTTTAGGGTCATAACCCAGCTCTCCTTTAAAGCCCTTATCTGTAGTTGCAGCCTTCGCCTGATGATACTTCATTATTGCTACCACAGCCGCCCTCCTTGCAGCAAAG
>DLGO01000020.1 GCA_002482725.1 Bacteroidetes bacterium UBA7692
GTTCAACTCATGTACCTTCTGGAATATTTCGCGCACTGCCTCTTGTATATCATTCTTCCAGAAGTGGTCGCTTAGGTCACCTTTTATAATGCGCACATGCACATTACCATCGCCAGCGTGGCCATAGCATATACTCTTGAAGCCATATTTGGCGCCAACAGCTTTCACGTGCCTTATCAGCTCGGGCAGGTCTGCGCGTGGCACCACGGTATCTTCCTCTATGGTTATGGCCGTCTTCTTCACAGCATAAGCCACATTACGGCGCATGCGCCATATATCATTCTTCTGCGCCTCGTTATCGGCAAACAGTATCTCCCCACAGTCGAACTGGTTGATTACTTCAAACACCCGCTCGCAGTCTGCCTGTATATTGGCCATGTCGTTGCCATCTATCTCTATCAGCAGGTGCGCCTCATCGTCTTCGCTGATGGGTATGGTAACATCTCCCAGGAACTTGCACACCCAGTCTATAGCATCGCGCTCCATAAACTCCAGGCAGCTTGGCGTAATACCCGCCTGAAATATAGCGCTAACCGCTGCGCTGGCATTATCCAGCGTTTTGAAAGGTACCAGCATTATCGCATTCATTTTAGGGTGCGGTATTAGCTTCAACACTATCTGTGTTATAATGCCCAGCGTACCTTCGCTGCCCACCATTAGCTGGGTAAAGTTGTAGCCGGTAGAGTTCTTCAATACATTGGCGCCTGTCCATATTATCTGCCCATCGGGCAATACCACCTGTAGGTTCAGCACATAGTCTTTTACCACACCGTACTTCACCGCCCTTGGGCCACCGCTGTTGCAGGCCACATTGCCACCTATAAACGATGTGCCGCGACTGCTTGGGTCAGGCGGGTAGAACAAACCCTTTTCTTTTACCGCATCCTGCAAAGCTTCTGTAATAACACCCGGCTCGGTAATCACCTGCAGGTTGCGCTCGTCTATGTTCAGTATGCGGTTCATGCGCTCTATACTCAACACCACACCACCAAACACCGGCAGGCTATTGGCGCTAAGGCCGGTACCTGCTGCGCGTGGCGACACAGGTATGTTATGCGCACTGCAATATTTCAATATAGCCGAAATCTCTATGGCAGTAATGGGCTTCAATACTACTTCCGGTAGAAACTCTACATCCACGGTTTCATCCTTGCCATATTTGTTCAGGCTAAGGCCATCGGTAAATATGTAATCGGCACCTACAATGGTGGTGAAGAAATGAATATCGTCTGCATCGAGTTTCTTGAATTCCATGCGGTAAAACTACAGCGTCCGTTTTAATTTAGGTAATAAGGCTATTAACAACATAGTATGTGTTGAAACGTGCGTTTAAAACAATTGTAATCGTGAAACGTTTAACTTATAGAACAACGTTATGGTGTATGGCTTCATTAAATGCACATTGGCTTACAGAAGGGTTAATCGACTTTGAATTTAAAAAGTACCAGCTGCTGGCATACCTGCAGGATACCTCGGCTCACTTCGGCGAAAAGAAGCTGTACCCGCGCCTGAGCGAACTGATAGAGCACTACCGCAACCTGAAAAGTTTTAAGGAAACCAAAGGCCAGATGAGCGAGTTGTTCCCCAAAGAGATTTCGCGCATAGATATGGAGAACAGGAAGCTGGAATACCAGGCACTGATGGAGGATGATGCGCTGATAAAGGAGCTGGATGAAATTATAGACTTTGCCCTGCCCGTGATGCAAGACAGGCTGGACGATGGCAAGGGATTGTATGAAGAGGTAGAGCAGCACCTGCAGGTTTTCCCTGTGGGTATAGTGCCACTGCGTACACAGGAGGGGTACTTCTTTTTATCAGATTGCCTGAACAAGCATGTAAGCATCTATAGATATGCAGTCACCCTGTTCGAAGGTGCAAAGGAAAAGTTTCGAGCCATACAGGCCAACCATATTACGGACTACGAAATATCGCTTACGCGCAATTACGAAAGCATACGCTACGACTTAATTACCAAACAAAAGGAGTTGCCTAATCCTGCCACTTATGTGGTGGAGTTCAAGGCTACGTATCCACTACCAGAAACTATGCTGCCTGTTGCAAAGCGCAGCCTGGTGCGCGCGCTAAGTGTTTAATTACAGCGGGTCTTTAGGATGTGGAAGTTTTAGTGGCCGTTATTGTATTTAAGCCCCTGAGGGGCGTGCTGTATCCTATGGCTGAATAAAACTAAAAAAGCCCCTCCAAGAGGGGCTTTTACTGATATTCTCAAGCTATTCAGCTTATTGTAATTTAAATGCTATCGGCAACACATATTTAACCGGTACCGATTTACCTTGTTGTTTTCCGGCTTTCCATTTAGGCATCGATTTTATAACCCTTATAGCCTCCTTGTCACAACCTGCGCTTAGAGATTTTTTAATCTCCACATCGCGTATCGATCCATCTTCCCATACCACAAATCCTACTACAACTTTACCTTGTATATCGTTGTCGCGTTCCATGGCAGGGTAGCTAAGGTTTTCACCTATAAACTTCCTCATCGCACCTTCACCTCCCGGGAACTCAGGCATCTGCTCCACTATCGTGAATACTTCCGGTTCCTTTACTATAGGCGCCTCTGCAACTACAGGCTCTATGTTGGGCTCCGCATTTATATCACCTTCTACGGTTTTAGTAGATACTTCCTGTTCTTTGATGTCTTTAATTTCCACTACCTCTTCCTGCTCACGCACTTCCTCCTGCTTTTTCACGATCATCTCCACAAACCTTACAGTTGGGCGTGATGGCGGTGGCGGTGGTGCCTCTTCATTCAATGGAGGTGGCTCCATCAAAGTGATTTCTGTATTGATTACTTCTTCCTCTTTGGTGCTCTTTAAAAAAGACCAGTCAATGTTGGCAAGAAGCACGAAGGCTGTGAAGCCAAAAGCGGCTATCAGCAACCCTGTACGGGAGTTTTTTGGCGTAGACTTACGAAGCTCGTAAGCGCCATACTCCTTGTTCCGGCTATCGAAAACGATATCGTCGAAACTCAGGTTAAAATAATTTTTTGATGCTTCCATGTTTTTACAAACTCTGTTTTTACTTAGATGCAGTAATCAGATTTATTCCACAAATTTATTCCTTCGCAAATTCCTTCACCACACCACCATTACCTATCGCTTCTATTTCTATAGGCGATGGTTCCTGTATAGCATATGATGTGGTACCGGTTATATCCATCTCATCCAATATGTCTACCATATTGTTGTAGCGCGAGCTTTTCAGTATTTTTATCAGTACGATGAAAACACGTCTTTGTCCAGCCTTGGTTTTGTGATTTGGAGGGTAATTACAGGCGTTGTTGTTTTTCAACTCTTTTTGGGCATCAAGTATCGCTTTACGAATACCTTTTTCCCCGGNNAAAAGTTGTTTTCTGTAAACCTGCAACCGATAATCCAGGGTAATACCATACCTGATCCAATGTATCAAGTATTACGTTCATTACCTGGCAATCTGCTACATCATCTTTTTCTGTTTCATCTTGTTGTTCCTTCGGCATTATCAACTCCATAGCCTGCGGCTTATTAAGAGTTGTTGTCAACATGAAGAAAGTTATCAGTAGGAACGCCAAATCTACCATTGGTGTTAAGTCTACTCGGGTGGATTGTTTCTTGGACCGCTGCTTCCCATCTCCACCCTTACTGGAGGTATCTAATTCTGCCATTGTTCTTCTCCTTGATTATTTATTCGGCAGCCGGTGCAGGTTCTGCACCTTCCAACGAGGTTATCAAATTAAATTTGTACAAGTCATTCTGCTTGAATATCTCTATTACACGCTGCACGCCTGATACGCTGGAGAATTTATCTCCTTTGATAGCTACACGTGCTTTTGGATTGGCAAGTCGAGAAGAAAGCAACCATGGTCCCAATTGGTTGGTGGCGCTGTCCGTCGGTATACCTTTCATCTGTGTTTTCTGATATTCCTTGTATTGCGGACCTGTAAGGTTCAATACCTGAGGTAATTGCTCAATGGGCGTACCAAGCATTTCTATCAAAGAAAACTGGGCCTTTTGGGCAGGAGTCAGGGTTTTCAGCATCGGGTATTGTTCACCATACCTTTCGGTCAGGTTTTCCAATGCAGATAGTCTTTCTTCCGATGTCGCAAGGCTTAGGTAAGCATGACCATCTCTATCTACAGATATTGTAATCGGACCTTCAATCTTGGTTTGCGAGCGTGCCGTAGGCAAGTCGATAACCACAGGTTGGTCCGGTCTGAATTTAGACGTCAATATGAAGAATGTGAGTAGCAAAAATGCTACGTCGCACATCGCTGTCATATCCACGCTGGTGGATTTACGGGGAACTTTAACCTTAGGCATGTCCTTAAGTTTTCAGTTATGAAATAAAGATTACTTAGAGTGCTTTTTTGAAGCAAATGACTGAGCTATAGAGAAACCCATTTCGTCGATAGCGTAAGTCAACTTATCTATCATACCTGTGAATACGTTGTACATGATGATCGCAAGGGCAGATGTACCAATACCGATAGCCGTGTTTACTAGGGCCTCAGATATACCTGCAGATAGTTTGCCCGGGTCTGGTGTACCAGATGAAGCAAGTGCTCCGAAGGCGCGTATCATACCCAATACCGTTCCCAATAGGGCTACTAGTGTTGCAGTAGTAGCGATAGTAGATATGAAAGATAGGTTCTGCTCCAGGCTAGGAAGTTCCAAAGCTGTTGCTTCTTCTATTTCTTTGCTGATAGCAAGTATTTTTTTCTCTTCTTCCAGGTCAGTTACTTTTTCCATTTCAGCATATTTTTTCAAACCTGCCTGTATTACGTTTGCTACTGATCCTTTTTGTTTGTTGCATTCTGCCAAAGCTGAGTTGATATCATCGTTAGCAAGGAATGTTTTGATTTTCTGTAGGAATGTTTCGATAGAACCTGTTCCTTGTGCTTTCCTGATTGTAAGGAAACGCTCGATAGAGAATGTAAATACGGTCAAAAGCATGGTCATAAGTATAGGTACTATGAAACCTCCTTTGTAAACGATACCGAAATAGTCACCATCTTTTGGGTGTTCTTTGTCTGGTGCAGTGAAGTGAGATTCAGCTCCGAATACGAATGTGAATACTAAAACTGAAACTACTAAGGCGCCTATTAGAACTATTAGTCCGTTGATTCCGCCTGATTTCTTTTCTGAAGGTTTTGCTGTTGCAGTAGCCATCTTTTTAAATTGTTTTTTGTTTTCTAAAAGAAATTTTGTTTTACAAATTGGACGCCAAAGCTATTCGTTTTTGCGACACGTGCAAACCATTGTTGAAAAATGGTCAAAATCTTAACGTACCTTGGGCTGTATGCATTGCCCTGTATAGGTTATAATGACAATCTTATGACAATGCAATTTGTTTAAAACCGCATTTTTATCGCCACTATTTTTAAATAATTAAAAGTGTAAAAACTTGTTTGCCAATAAGTAAGAAGCAAATGCGGTAAATCCGGTTACTATCATGCCCCATAATATATCTGCCACCGTTACTATCAGCGGCCAGCCTTTTATGGTGGCCATATTGGTCAGGTCGTAGGTAGCATAGCACAATCCGCCCAGTAGTGCACCATGTATGGCGGCAGTCTGCCATTGGCCTGTATGCAGCGCCGGCAGTATCGCAAAGAACAATATACCTCCAATATATATCAGGTAGAAGATAATCGCAGGCGTCCAGTTTACATCAGGCGATATCACAAATGCCAGCTTCTTTTGGTACAGGTTCTTTGCTATCAGGCCAAGCCACAGCATGTCCAGCGCAAAGAATATTACGGTAGCTATCAGGTACAGGTATACGATTTTCATGTCAATTGCTTTTTAGTTATTGTCTTTTTTGTAACACTATACAGCCTCATTGGTTCATTCTCTCTGAGCTGCTTTGCTCAATATTATTCATTTTCTGGCGTTATTTGTATTCCTATGAATATCTATTTGCGTATTGCTGCCTGGTTTTTCGGCATTCTGCTGGGCTTGGTCCTGTTGGCCGTGGGTGCAGCTTTTGCGCTGGAGGCCACCATCAAAGCACGTATAGTGTCCGCTATCAACGAGCAGTTGTCCGTTCCCGTTCAGGTAAAGGGTAAAATAGGCTTCTCCCTTATCCGCCACTTCCCCAATGCCTCACTCAGTTTCAACGAGGTAGTAGTCGACGATAAGCTGCGCAAAAAAGAGAAGCTCCTGAAAGTAAAAGAATTCTCCCTGCTATTCAGCGTCATGGACCTGCTCCAAAGCAAGGTCACCATCAGCAAGGTCTTTATAGAAAACGGCTCTATCAATATTTTCATAGATAAAAACGGCAAGCAGAACTTCGACATACTGAAACCCTCTAAATCCGGTAACACCAACCAGATAAGTATTGCCATCAAAAAAGCCTCTTTAAACAAGGTAGAGGTAAACTACAAAAACGACCAGAGCAAAGCCACCCTCGCACTTAGGGTAAAGCAGTTATTGCTCAATGGTAATTTCAATGAGCAGCGCTACAATGTAGAGGTAGAGGGCAACGGCAAGTTCCACTCTTTCGGTACTGGCACCGATTTCATTTCCCTGGAAAAAGAATTCGACCTTACTTCCAGAGTAGCCGTCAATCAATTATTGAAGCGCATAGATATTCAGCAGACCAACATCAACCTTGCCGAAAATGAGTTTGCCCTTACAGGCAGTATCAAGCTCAATGGTGCTACCACCGCACTCGACCTCAAAGCCAACTGCACCGGCAAAGAGATAGCGCATCTGTTACAATTACTACCCGCCTCTGTTTCAGGCAACCTGAAAGATGTAAAGGGTACAGGGAATTATAAGATTAGTGCCACCATCAGGGGTAATGTAGGTGCTACTTCACGGCCCGATGTTGCGCTTAATGCTTCCCTGTCCGATGGCAATATCTCCCTGGCCAAATGGGGCAAAGAGCTCACCAACGTATTTACCGATATAGAGTATGGTATGGACCGCGATGGCAACGACTACCTGCGCCTCAAAAAGTTCTCCAGCAAAATCGACAACGAGCCATTCAACTGTGTGCTCGAAATGAAGACCCTGAAGCAGCCCACATTCGACTTCTCTGCCAATGGTATTGTCCACCTCGATGCGCTCAACGATGCCTTTGCAGATTCTGTAGTATCCAATTTAGGTGGAACCATCGGCTTCGATGATTTCAAGGTAAAAGGTAAATTCCACAATGGCTACGATTTTAAAACGGCTAACTTCTCAGGCACTGGCAAAATCCAGCTCAATGAAGTAGAAGGGCAGATCAACAATGTCACGTACGGCAATATCAACGGTGCCATCTCCTACGATGGCGATGTACTGGATATCAAGGGGTTTACCCTCAATTTCCTGAGTACCGATGTTAAGTTCAGCGGCACTGTCAGCAATCTGCTTCCGTATGTTTCTGCATTGGATGAGCGCAAAGGTATGGATGGCGTAGCACTCAATGCAGATGGCGAGCTGGATATCGAAAACTTTCACCTCACCAATATTCTCGAAACCTATAGCCGGAAAAATAACCCCATTGTCGCCCGCAAAGCGCCGCTGGATGTGCGCGATATCTTCCGTATCAATGGCAGGCTGAAAGCCAGGATAGGCAAAATGACTTTCCGCAAAATGGAGTTCAAGAATATAGATGCCGAGCTGCAACTGGTGCCACTACAGATCCAGATAGATAAGCTGAATATGCACGCCATGGGCGGAAGTGTTACTTCTACTGGCTATGTAGATTTTCCTGCCAGCAGGCAGCTATTATTAAACCTGAGCATAGATGCCAAAGATGTAGACGTAGTCCAGGTGTTCAAGCAGTGCGAAAACTTCGGCCAGCAGTCACTTACCGAAGCCAACCTGAAAGGTACGCTTAACCTCAATGCCCAATTTAAAACTATCTGGAACAACTACAGCGAGCTGGACCAGAACAACCTCGGTGCTATCATAGGCTTTGAATTGAAAAATGGCGAGCTGATAGACTTCGAGCCTATCAAAGCTGCTTCCAAGTTCATAAAGGTAGATGAGTTAAAGCGCATCCGCTTTTCAGATATCAAAAACCAGATTACCATACAGAACCGCAGCGTATCTATCCCTACCTTCGAAATCAAGACCAATGCCATCAACCTTGTATTCACAGGTACACACAGTTTCGACAATATTGTGGACTACCGTTTCAAGATAAACCTCAATAAATTACTGGCAAATAAATTCCGCAGCCGTGGCAGCAATATCGAATATGCCGAGCGTGACCCATATGATGGAGTAAATATATATCTGTTAATGACGGGCCAATTGTCAAATCCAAATATTAAATTTGACAAGGCAAGCTCTGCTGCCAAATTGAAAGAAGAATTTAAAAACGAAAAAGAAGTACTGAAAAACATCTTTAAAAAAGGTGGTCAGGTTCCGCAAAACGAAGATAAGAAACGCGAAGAGCGCTACTATCAGATAGATGAAGAGCCTAAGTACATGGAATTTGAAGATGAAAACCCAAAATAGGAGCCTGGTAGTTCGCCTGGCAAGTTTTACGTTATTAGCCATTATTTGTGTTGTTAGCATAGTGCTGGCAGGCTGGGCAATGATGCCTTCCAAAATTGTTCCTGCTGCCAAAGTCAAGGAACAGTTTACACAGGAAACCTCTCACTTCTATACCTGGCGCGGCAAAGAGATTCACTATACCGATGAGGGCGAAGGTATTCCCGTATTAATGATTCACGGCCTGGGTGGCTCACTGCGCAACTTTCAGAAGTTGGCCAAGGTAATGCCACATGGCTACAGGATTCTTAGGGTCGACTTGCCCGGTTTCGGCATGTCCGATTTTCCCTATACCTCAGCCGATACCGTAAACTATATTGAAACTTACCGTAGCTTCATTACAGAGTTTCTGGATTCTACGCATGTAGATTCCGTATATGTTATTGGCAATTCACTGGGTGGTTGGATGAGTTGGGACCTCGCCACTATTCGCCCCGATAAGGTGAAGAAGCTGGTGCTTATTTCCAGCGCGGGCTACGACATGAAGGCTGTAGCAACAAATGTAGCTGCCATATTTGAGTACGATGTGGTACATAAAGCTATGAAAAAGGGCGTTCCGGAGTTTGTAACCGACAGGGCCATCACCCGCAGCCACTTCAATACCGCCCTCATCACCAACGAAGGCCGCAAAGCAATGAATGCCTTTTTCAATCGCGAAGGCAACATAGAGCACATGTTCAGGCTGGTAGCTTCCAGGCAGTATGCCGATACATCTCGCATAAAAATGATACAGGCACCAACACTTATCATTTGGGGCAAGCAGGACCAGATAATCCCGGTAGCCCATGCAGAGAATTTCCACCGCGATATTCCTAACTCTGAAGTAGTAATTATTGATAGCTGCGGCCACGTTGCCCAAAACGAAAAAACGGAGCAGGTGTTATCGTCCGTACTCCGTTTTTTTAATAATTCTTCAGCTTCCGCCTTAGTCGCGCAATAGCACTTGCAGGGTGTTTCGCGATAGCTGCCTTAGCAGTATATCTTTTCCGCTGGTTAGCTTGTTTATGATGCCCTCATTATAGTGGCGTATGGTTAACAGGCGCAGGTGCTCTAATCTGGTAATAGAGAAATCAGCGCTCAGTTCTTCCACCACATTATCTATCTTCTCCCTCTTAAAATCTACTACCACGCTGAAACTGATAGCTTGGTTCTGCATCATATTTACGCGTAACCTGTGCTCGGCAAATTTGGTAAACAGTATGCTCAGGTGGTCTTCTGCTATAAACGAGAAATCCTTTACCGTAAAGCTCAGCAATACCTGCTCTTTTTTATTGATGATCACGTGCGGCATAAAGTTCGTATTGGCATTTGCCGATATCACCGAACCGCGCTTCCCGTAGTTGATAAAGGAACGTACCTCCAGTGGTATGTTCTTGTTCTGTATAGGCTTTATCGTTTTCGGGTGAATAACGCTCGCGCCATAGTAGGTCATTTCTATCGCCTCATGGTAGGTCAGCTCACTGATGAATTGTGCATCGGCAAACTCCTTAGGGTCAGCATTCATGATGCCCTCCACGTCTTTCCATACGGTCATGCGCTCCGCATTCAGGCAGTAGCTGAATATAGCTGCTGTATAGTCCGAACCTTCTCTTCCCAGTGTTGTGGTAAAGTTTTCCGGTGTGCTGCCTATAAATCCCTGGGTAACTATGAAGCCGGTTTTCGTAAGTGGTGGCACCACTTCAGTTATTGCTTTCTCGGTTTTCTTCCAGTCTATTTTACCTTCGGTGTAGGCGTTGTCGGTAAACACACACTCCTTGGCATCCAATAGGTTATTGCTCAGTCCCACATGGTTTGCATAGTGGCTTACTATGGTGGTAGATATGTACTCACCTATGCTCACTATCTGGTCGTATATAAAGTTGTAGTTGCGCGTGTGGTTCGTCTTCAGGAACTCATGTGTCTTATCTATTATCTGCTTTACAGCAGCCACCACCTGCTCGGTATCATTACCGAAAAGCTCATTTATAATAACCAGGTGCTTGTCAAATATATCAGTCAGGTGCTGCTCCCATGCTTCATCACCCGCATAGTAGGTATTGATTACTACTTCCAGCGCATTCGTGGTTTTGCCCATGGCTGATATTACCACCACCTTCTGGTTGCCCGGATTCTCTTTTAGTATCTGCGCTACGTTTTTTACTGCTGTGGCATCCTTTACCGATGCGCCTCCAAATTTGTAGATATTCATTGCTATGCTTCAGTTTCTTTTTAGTCTTTAGTTTGCCAGTTGCTGTACGTATCCGGCTATTTGCTCTTTGCTCATGCGGCAGTTTATCCATTCGTCATCCAGTTCCATGCCTATGCCTTTATAAAAGCTTATGGCCGGAGCGTTCCACTCCAGCACCTGCCATCGTATCTGGTTTACATTGGCTTCCACGGCTGCTTTCATCACCTCATTTATCAGCAGCTTGCCTATGCCAAGCCTGCGGCACTTTTCTGTTATCACTATATCATCCAAAAAAAATATCTTGCCCTTCCAGGTAGAGTAAGCTGTGTAGTACAATGCTATTCCTACTACTTCGCCACCATGTTCCGCTACAAACACTTTGTAGATGGAATGCTCACCAAACCCATCTTCCAGTAGCATTTTTTCGGTGTTCACCACTTGCTCCGGTTGGCGTTCAAATAGCGCAAGCTCTTGCACCAACCGCATTATGTGTGGTACATCCGTTGCTACGCCTTTTCTTATTACTGTTTGCATCAGATTTCAAAAAATGAGCCGCAAAAATAGGAGCCTCCACGACTTGTGAAAGCTTAAATTCCTGTTTATTGAATTTTAATACCTTATAAATTAGAATTAATCACGGTGTAATGGTGGTCTTTCTATGCAAAGTTCTTAATCCAATACGCCGTATTAGCTATCGCCCATACCGTCTTTGCCTGGCTGGTATCACCTTTTTTATAAGCCTCAACCATACTTTTTGCCTTACCTGCATTCATCCACGACAGTGTGCTGTAGTCTATATCCAGCAAGTGCTTCAGCGGACCATTCAGCCATTTTACCTCACCCGGCGTTACAAATCCCTTCTTGTCTTTACGCTCATATATTGCCTTTGGCAGTATCGGCTTCAATCCCTCCCGCAATATGTATTTGGTTTCTGCATCGGGGCTTATCTTATCTTCTGCGTTCAGGCTAAAGGCAAACTCTACCAGTCTGTGGTCCAGGAATGGCACTCTGCTCTCTATGCTGAAAGCCATGCTGTTCCTGTCCTCATGGTGCAGCAGCGTTTGTAGTGTAGTGCTGAACAGCAGGTGGTTCAAAAAGTTGTTGAACTTATCTTCCGTTACATTGGCAAATTCCATAACCGGCTTTCCACCACCTACCAGCGATTCCATTCTGCCATACTCCAGCTTATACATGTCTACTTCATCGCTGAATGCCGAAACGCCACCTTTTACCAAAAAGTCCAACGCCTTCTTCGCGCCAAAGCCCTCACGGGCTTGTAGCTTACGCAGTATGCTTATAGCTGCCGGAATATTGCCCGAAGCTAGTTTGTTTCCTATCAGCCTGTAAAAGGAGTGCAGGTATCCACCCAGGTATTCGTCACTGCCTTGCCCGTCCAGTACTACCTTCACTTGCTCACTGGCTGCCAGCTTCATCAGGAAGTATTGGCTAAGGTACGATGAGCCATACAATGGCACATCTGCAGAGTATGCCGCATGGTGAAAGTGCGCCTGCAGGTCGCTTTCTGTAGGGGTAAAGTAATGTGGGTCTATGTTGCTGTATTTATTTATCACCTCTTTTACAAATGGCCGCTCGTCTACAGCATCCTTGCCTTCATAGAATATCGTGAAAGATTTTATCCTTGTTTCAGGGAATAGCACCGAGTGCATACTGGCTATGGCAGAGCTGTCCAGCCCACCGCTCAGGCACATGCCATTGCGCACATCGCTGCGCGAGTGCAGCATCATAGAGTTTTTGAAAAGCTCAAAAAAAGCTTCCTTTTTATCTCCTTGGCTCAGGCTGCTTTTTGTGGTAAAATCCAGCGACCAGTATTTGTCCATGTGCATCCTCCCATTGCTCACTATCATGTAGTGTCCGGGTAGCAATTGTTGCAGGCTTTTGTAAAATGTTTGGTGGTGGTACGATGCCCACTTCATTGCCAGTCCACGGCGCAGCTGGTCTTCATTCAGGCTTCGGTCAAAATCAGGTATAGCTTTAAATGCCTTATACTCCGATGCAAAGTAGCACCTGCCCGAGTCGTAGGTAAAGTAAAATGGCTTTATCCCAAACCTGTCCCTGCAGCAGAATAGCTGTTGCTTCGTTTTATCCCACAGCGCAAAGCTCCACATACCCATAAAGCGTTTGGCGCAGTCTATGCCCCAGGCTTTGTAGCCCGCGCATATCACTTCCGTATCTCCATGTGTGCTAAATGCATACCCCAGAGCTTCCAGTTCTTTGCGCAGTTCTATATAGTTGTACACCTCACCATTAAAGGCTATTACCACATCATCATATACAAATGGCTGGTTGTTGGTGTCACTCAGGTCTATGATAGACAAGCGGTTGTGTCCCAGTGTTATTTTTTCGTCTACCCAGCTCGAGCTATCATCAGGCCCACGGTGCACCGTGGCATGTAGCATGGCATTTATAGTTTGCTGAGCGGTGTCTTTGGTAAGTTTAGTATCTATAAATCCGGCTATGCCACACATACTACAATGATACAAATTGAATAGGAATACTTTAGGGTGTAAATCTTATAAATTAGTTAATTCCTATGTTTTTGGTGTCATCTGAAAAAATCTAATTACATCTAAGCTATATTTCCATAACATTGTAACTGATGCGCGTTTACATTCAACCGGATAACCTTTACCTGCCTTCAGTGCAGTACACCCTGCAGTTGATTGCAGCCAACAAGGGTATCGCATTCGATTATACAGATAGCGCAACTGCAGAGTTGATAATAGGAGAGGAGCAAACCGCAGACATCAGGATCAACCGCCTTTTCCATCAGAAAATCGCCAAAGGGCTGTTTGCCCATGAGCATCATCTTTCCAATAAGCCTTTTATTCAGTTCGAAGACGGAACCACAGATTACCTTTCTTCCATCTTTTATCTGGTCAATTGTATTCAGGAGTATAATCCGGTAAAAACAGATAAGTACCACCGCTTTCCATATATCGAAAGCCTGCAAAAGAAATTTGATATTACCCATCAGAATCTGGTGCAGCAACTGATAGACGAACTGTTTGCAACAAATGCCAAACTTGGTACGCTTACAACCACTTCCAGGCCGTCACGGCTTTTCCTTACCCACGATATAGATTCTGTCTATGGTGCCAAAAACCAGGATGGCCGTTATGCGTTGGATAATAACAAGTGGTTGGATATACCCCGCCTTTTGTTCAATCACTATCTCGGTATACCTGATTGGCTGCGCATGGATGCCATCACTGACTTAGAGCAGCAGTATGGCTACACTTCTACCTTCTTTTGGCTGCCTGTGCAGGACAGAGAGAATGCTGACTATGATATTAATGACCCTCGCGTAAGGCAGCAAATGGATAAGCTTACCGCCGCTGGCTTTTCTCACGGTTTGCACAAAAGCCGTCAGCCCGACTCATTTTCTCAGGAAGTTAAAAGAATCAATCTGCCTGACGCAGTAAATAACCGCTACCATTTTCTGCAGTTTCAGCTACCGCAAGCATGGGTAGAGATGGAGGGGCATATTAATCTGGATACCTCACTTGGTTTTGCAGAGTCCTATGGCTTCCGCAATAGTTATGGTTTGCCGCACAGGCCTTTTAATCTGGCTACTCAGCAGCCCTATAGTGTGTTAAATGTTCCTATGCTGATTATGGATAGGACGCTGTTCGATTCCGGAAAAAGCACAACCGAATTGACTGAAGAAATTAAGGCTTGGATTACTGCCAACAAAACCAATTGCATCATCACCCTCAACTGGCACAATAACTTCTTTACAGACCTCGCTTATAAAGGTTATGCTGGATTATATATTAGTATTTTAAACCATTGCCACTCTTTGGGGATTACCTCAGTTACTCCCGCACAATTGGTACAGGAGTTTAGTAAATAAGCTCTGCCTCGTAGCCGCTGTGCTTGCGGATATTCATCACGTTGTTTCCAAAATAGATATACTGCCCGCGTATGCCTGTAAGCCTGCCTTCTATGGTAGCAGCCTTTTCGAATCCCATGCTCACCACCTTACCGGGGTATTGCTCTGTAGGGTATAGCAATTCTACTATCTCATCATTGTCGCTGTAGTATTGTTGCAGATCTTCGCTAAGTAGTGTTTTTATGCGCCTTTTCTCTGCCAGCAGGTCCACTTCGTGGTTGTACTGGTTGGTCAGCATCTTCATCCAGTGCGTTTTATCCGTCAGGTGGTTTTTTAGCGATACCTCTATGTGTCCGGCTAGTTGCCTGTATGGAGTTTGTGCCAGTATTATTGCCCTGTTGGCTCCCTGGTCTATCCAGCGGGTGGGTATTTGGCTATCCCTGGTTACGCCTACTTTTACCTCGTTTACGAGTGCCAGGTATATGTAGTGGGGCTGCACATGGTGCTTATGTTCCCATTCCACATCCCGTCCTTTGCCCAAGTGTCCTTCGCATAGCTCTGGCCTGAATATACAGTCCGCATTCTCCGGGCTGCTACTGAAGCACGGATAACACATTCCTTCGCCAAAACTCTTCTTGGTTTTTCTGCTACAAACGGTACAGTAGATATTGCCGGTCCATTTCAGGCTTATGTTTTTACCCACCAGCTCATTCATCGGCACTTTGTCATCGCCCAGTTGCAAAAAGTATTGCACGGGATTGATGAAAGAAGTTGGCATTTTGTCCAATATACCCAGGTGTCGCATATCCTTATTATGTATTTCTTGTAAATTCAGTATACCAGTTCGGAGCTGCCAGAATAGTGGTATAGTTCTTTTCGCTCCTTATGTAAAAGTAAAAGTAAAACGCAGCTACGCCGCTCATCAGGTGCCAGATACCGTGTGGTTGTATAAAGCTTACCGGGTTGCACAATATTTTGTGGTTGTCAAATCCAAAGAAAACTACCGCTATCGTTATGCAAATTATGGTAAGCCATACATACAGTTTGTTCGTTCGCCCTGGGTCTTTTACTTCTACTATTGTCGCAAATATGAACATCGTAGCTATCATACCCAATACGATGAATCTTCCAACCAAGGGAGGGGAGAAGAATGTTAGGTATAGATATATCATTGTGAAAATTCCGGTAAGTACTCTTGCCTCCCGTGGGTGCTTTATATTCGAGGGCAACCCCCTTATTACCAGTATAAACCTATGCGTAAAATACATCAGCGGATAAAGACTTAGACTAAAAACGCCTGAGTAGTCCAGGTCCCCGCCAAATACCGTAAGTCCGGAGTGAAAGTAGCTGCTGGCAATAAACAGGTATACCATAATAATGGCATAAGTAAACGAATACCAGGGGTTAGCAGATATTAGGTTGTACTGCTTCTTTTCCCTATGGTCGCGTATGGCTATCCCAAATACATATAATCCCACCAGCAGGTATATGATATTAGTAAAAGTATTCACAGGCTGCCTTATAAAGGAAGCCATGTTGGTATACTCACAAAAGTCGGTATCTATACCATCTAGGTGCGATGATTGATCCCAAAAGTGACTATCAGAAAACTGATTGGTCACTATGGTTATAAGCCATGCATATCCCAAAGACACCAATAATCCTACTATAAACTGACGAACAAACTTCTTTGTCACCATTGCTTAAAACCCGTTTTGATTTTTATGACTAATTAAATCACTAAACGGTTTACTGCTCACCTTCTCCATCACCTTTTTTCTTTTTGCCTTTATCTTTTTTATAAAACTCTTGCATAGCCGGAGGCAGGTTGGCTGGTGTTTCTTCCTTAGGTGCCTCTACTTTAGGCTCTTTGGTTTTTTTAGCTTTTTTACCTTCCTCTTTTTTCTCTTCGCCGGTTCCTGCGCCATCCACAGGTGCTACTGGTGCAGGCGTCGTTGTGTCTATAGCAGGCACTCCGTTTTCCAATGGTACGGCCTGCGGTGTTTTTTGCTCACTGCCATCTGCTGGCAATGTGCGCGGAGCATCTTTGTTTACAGGGGTAGAGTCTATCTTGGCTGGTTTAGGTTTTGGCTTCTCTTCATCAGGAGATGTTATTCCATTCTTTTCTTTCATCCGGTCTACAAATTCTGCCCTGTTGGAACTATTACCGATTACATATCTGTAGAATTTTCCATTATCACCTTTTACAACATTCTTGCCACTTGTCATTAGTGGTGCTATCAGGTTGGTAAACTCATCGTATGAGCTCAGTACACCCAATACGCCCGGCCTGTATTCTATAAACACCCATTCAGCCGTTCCTGTCCTTATGTATATGTTCAGGTAATCTGCTCCCGGCCTGTAACCCATCTCAATCCAGCCATTTACTGTTTTGTGCACTCCTTTTTCTCCCGCAAAGCTCAAACCCAGTTTGCCGGTGCTGCGCAGGGTAGCATCATCTTTGTCAAATACAAAATTTACATTGGTAAATACCAGGTTGTAGTTATAGTCTTTCGGCCTTTTGAACATGGTGGTCTTTTCATATTCCTTTAACATGGCCTCATCTTTCTTTTCATCCGAAAGCTGGTAAAGCTGGCGTTTGAAGCGGTCATTATCATAAGCCACATCATTCAGGTCTATGTTGTCATCAAACAAAACTTTTGAAAGCTTCTCCTGAATATCCTTATTGGTTTGTATATCAAAGCCAATTGTCATATTCATTTTGTAGTCATTCTTATCAATATCGTTTTCTACAGTACCTACTGCTTTCATGCCTATCAGCCCAAAGTCAAGTGCCAGCGGCAGGTCACCTTCGCCGGTTACAGAACCTGTAGAATCGTTCATTTTTAGTATAGTACCTTTAAGTGCACCTTCTTTTATTTTCTTTTCATCACCAAAGCTCCAAACCCTCGTTTTAGAATTATAAGCAACTACGCCCACTGCATTTATCAATGCCGGGTCAGTGATGTTTTCTTTTACCGAAAGCAAGTTGGTGTATGGGTGTATCGGGTCTGCACCTTTTGCTACACTAATAGCCGCTGCTACAGGTATACCTTCTTTGTTCTTCACATCAGCTTTATATTTTACAAAGAAATCCTTAGGGTTCACAGTATCCTCAAAGCTGAATTCAGCTGGTTCTACGAGGTTGTTTTTGTATTTTATTTTGGCTACACCCTTAAATGTCAGGCCTTTTTGCTGGCTGAAAAGGCTGGCATCACCCGTAAAGGTTACATTGGGGTATAAGGTAAACTGCTGCCCGTCCTCTATAGCTCCCTTACTGCTCAGATGGTATTCATCATTGTCTTTATCCTTCTTCTTATCGCTTATTTTAGAACGCAGTACCGATATTTCATTAAACACGATGGTTTGCTCCGGTGTATTTATGGTTTGGTATTTATATTCACCGCTACCTTTCAGTTCTACCTTGCTTATAATATCCAGGGTAGCCTTGGTTATTTTATGTGTACCGTTGAGCGTATCCGATATTATTGTGGCATTCTGTAGCGTTCGCATTTTAGCTTGACCTTCTATTGTTACTGTGCCGGAGTCTGGAAGTATACGCGAGTCAGCTACTATTATCTCCGGTATTTCTTCCACTTTCAATATAGAACTCAGTAGGTCAAAAGTTGCTCGCTTTGCCAGGAATTTAAGTCCTTTTGATGCAGGGTTCAGTGACGCGAAATACTCGCCTTTGCTTCCCGCAGGCGATTTAAACTCCAGTATGTGTTTGTCTATATCCCAACGGAAATCAGGTATTAGGGTATTGTATTGGTTATAGGCAAATTCAGTAGGCACGCCTTTCAGGTTATTACTGAAGTTTCCTTCCCTTTTTTTGAAGTCTACTTTAGCTGTTACATTTGCTGAACGGAACGCTGTTTCGTTCCCATCAGGAGTTTTAATTTTAAGGTCAGCAGTATCAGCGCTTAGGTTTTGGGTTTTGAAGGAGAACATTTTAGAGGTAAGGTTTGCATCGCTCCAGTCTAGTGTTCCGTTTCCGAAAAGGCCCTTGTTAGTTAGGAGTAAGTTACCATTTAGCTGGGTCTGACCATTGTACATAGCAAAAGGCGAGTCTTTCATTTTGATAAACATGCTGTCTACCTTACTTTTCCAGAAAACATCGCTGTTTATACTGCGTACATCCGGAGTCATCACTCCCGTGGCAGTTTCTTTTATTGTAAATGAATCAGCTGTTGCCAACACAGAATCGGGATAAAAACGTATATCGCTTGATTTGAATGCAGAGGTACTGTATGTTATTACTCCATCGCCTTTCAAACCTTCATACTGCAGGTCTATGGTTCCCTTATAGTTTCCTTTATCTTTAAACAGGGCTAATCCTTCTTTCGGGGTACCTGTTTTAAATCCCAGAGAAAGGTCTTCCTGCAATTTCAATCCTTCGGTAATATCGGGGAATATTCCACCGCTTACCAGTTTCCCTTTAAAGTCAATAACACTTGGCTCCAGGTTATTCAGGCTATCTATTTCAAATGGCTCTACCTGATAATAGAAATCTTTTTTGCTGTAAGCACCTTTATTGGATGTGGAGTCCTCGTAGAAAACCTGAGATGGCTTTGCCGTTTTTATCTTAGGGAATTGGGCCAGTCTGCTTCTTCCGCTTTTGTTTATTGGTGCATCTATATTCAACACACCATTCAGGTTCTCTAGTTTAGAACGTAGTGGTTTAAGTGCAGGTTTGCCATCTTCATCCAGTTTGTCACCATCCGGTATATATATTATCATAGAGTCTACCTTGGTAAGGTTTACCAGAAATGAATCGTATGCAAACTTGTAGTCTTTTCCTACCAGATCCAGTCGGCCTCCTATGATTGTTCCATCAAAGTTCATATTCCTGTTTTTCTGCAGGCTTACTGCTTTGCTACGTGGGAAGAATTTAACATTGGCAGTATCGCTTATTGGTATTTCTACCACACCTTTCAGGTCAAGGTTAGAGTTCTTCAAATCTATATAATCCGTACCGTCCTTGGCAAATGAGCGCAAGCGTATATTATCGTAGTCTACCTTTTTTGCATTGGCCATTACGTATTTATTGGTCTTATCCCTCACTGTTACCATTCCTGTAGCCTCATTATAGGCTATAAAACCATTTTCAACCAATATATACAGCAGGCTTTTTACCTGTGCTTCTGTCATCTTGGCATTTATTTTTTTTGCTATAGCTTCTGCTGTAATTTCATTTGTACCTAGCTCATTTACCAATATTCGTAGAATTGATAATGGTTCATAGCTGGCAACACCTTGTATCTGGCGTATACGGTCCTTGTTAAAATAGTCGTTAGATTCAAAATTGGCTGCATTATTGCCCACACCACTAAGTATTTTCAGTGCCAGTTTTGGCGAATCTATGTTCCATACTATTGCATCTGTTTCAAATTCGAACTGATGGTAGGAGTCAACAAATCTTGAACGACCTATTGCGTTTTCACCACGAATTAGTCTTATTTCCCTTTTTTCTACTTTATAATCCAGGTTTATGGAGGGGTGATAAATAGAATCTTTTCCAAAGTAAAGCGATATTTCAGCCTTTTCTGCTCCAACCATCTTATTTTTCATGATCAGGATATTGTTGGATAGGGCACGTAGTACTTTTGTTTTACCATCACGACTATAGAAATCAAATCCGGCCTTTTGCTCATCTGTACTATAGCCAACCACTTTGCTTCCCCATAAATTAAATCCACCAAAGTAAGTGATACCCGGAGCTACATCCTTTATGGTTATATTTGTTTCGTAAGATTCAAATCTTGGGAACTGCGATTTAATCGTGTCATTGTCTATAATTATTTTGTCAATAACCCTGCCCGAAAGCGTACGTTCGAAAAACTCTTTATGCGTAAATGTTACGGAATCTATAGTGTAAGCAAAATTTGCCAGGTTTACGGTATAGCTTCCTGTGAAGCTTGCAAAAACCTTACCCTTATCAAGTCCTGCACGGACCCAGTTTACAGTTCCTCCTTTTCCTTGCCATTTATTTTCTGTAGGATAGTATATGCCTGAAGTATTGAATATCTGTGTAGTGTCGCCATTTGTCGCTCCAAAAAAACGTGTTGCAGGTACTGAAAAACTAATTTTACCTTCAGAAAATTTTAGCTTACCATCTTTACTGTCTACATGCCATGACTTGGACGCAGAAACATTCAATGCATTTTTGCCATAATAGTTAGAGGTAAACTCTATCAGGCTGTTCCAGTCTTTATACTCACCCCGCTTCGTTGCTCTTAGCAGTTCATTTGCCGTAGCTGTCCACTCTGCAAATGGCCCTTCTCCCTTATCTGTACCTGTAAATGCAGCAACCGATTTCAGGTAACGCACAAAATAGGGCGATGGCCCCATTGTTTTTTCCTTCATTAGGTTAGAGGTGGAGATTATCTTATCCAGCATGCCAGGTGTTACTTTACCCGACTTTACTAATCCTGCCAGTTCATCGTATGCTTCTTTGCAATCAGGTACTTTGTTGGCATTCATGAACTCATCCAGTTCTTTCATGAATTTCCCCGCATCGCTGGAAAAAGCAGTTGTTGGTTGAGAATAGGCGGCAGACGCCAGAAATAGTGCAAATACAAAAAGAATTGACCTCATAATATTTTTGGAAACTTGTCAAATGTAATGAATTGGTATGCTGATACAATACGTTCAATAAAGTTGTTGAAACAATTAACGAAACCTAATTTTGCTTTTCATGTAGTTAAAGTCGATTTTTGCAATTATGTATCGCCACTTATTATTCCTTTTGTTGTGTCTCGCATCTCAGTTCCTGCAAGCTCAGGTGCTGAATTTTAATGTATTACTGTTTGGTGATAAAATAGGTACAATGACCGTTACCCGCACTTTCAAAAGCGATACGGTCACTTATATATTAAATACACATTCCAAGGCCAAGATACTTTGGATGGAGTACGATGATGTTTCTCACATCACTCTCGTTTATAAGGGCAGTAAGCTGCTTAGCTGCAAGTACACCGAAGACATGAACGGTAAACGTAAGTATTTTACCAATATCATATACGATGGTAAAGAGCATCACGTAGAAACCAAAGACAGCAAGCGTGTATTTCCGGTGCCAGTGCTGCCTTCACTGTTCGCTTTGTATTACAAGGAGCCTACAGATTACAGTAAGATTTTCTTCGAGTCGCAGCTATTTACCGCAAGCATCAAAACTGAAAAAGTCCACCACTACTCATTCGACACCAAAGAGGGTAACAAGAATGAGTACCTCTACAAAAATGGAGAAATAGATAAGCTGGTATTCCATACACCATTAGCTACTGTGCATATGGCAAGGGTATGGTAGTAAATAGTATATCTATGAACTCGGTTCTTCACGATAAGCTCACTCAGGCACATGCACTTAGCGACATACGCGATGCTGCTGCCGAACCTTTGATTTTAGAGGTTTTTCAACAAGCCATTGCGCTGAACGATTATACCTTGATAATAGATGCCTATCTGGAGCTGGCTGACTTTCAGCTCAGGCAAAAATTCAATTTCCAGAAATCCCTTGAGTATAGCTTGTTGGCGAAGGATTTACTCAAAGCCGATACGCCACTTAATACAGAAATTAATGTTTACAGTTCTATAGGAAAAGTGCTGCATCGCCTGCGCGATTATATTGGCGCTCAGCAAAACTACTTGCAGGCCCTGGAGCTATCGCAAAGGATAGAGCAGCCCGATAGCAAGCAATTGGAAGTAAGGTCATACCTCAATTATTATATGGCCGTGCTCAATTCCAACATCGGCATGTATGATTTTGCTTCCGGCTTTTTGGCAAAAGCAAAACTGGGATTTGAATCAATTGAATTGCAAAAGGGCATCCTTGTTTGCAATCAGCTTCAGGCATCGCACCATTACCTCACAAAAGACTACGATGCCGCGCTTAAGATTTATGAAAAGCTGATTGAAGATAATAAAGATGCTAAGGAACAATGGCTGGAAGTTGCCCTGGATTATGTAGGGCAGATATACTTTCTAATGGAACAGTATGATAGGGCGGAAGAATACCTGCTCAGGGCGTTTGAAATCCGTAAAGAGATTGGTGATGAAATAAGGTTAGGCCATACCTACTTTGCCATGGCGCAATTGTACTATCGCACGGGTCGTATCCAGGGTGGCGATGAGTATTTTGGCCTGCTCAGGAAATTGATCGAAAAGTATCCTTATTTCTATTCCGAAAGTCTGGTTTTGGAGATAAACTGGAAGCTGTATGGAGAGCGTGGCGATTTTGAAACCAGCTATAATTATTACAGGCAGGTGAAAATACCAACTGCCGACCCTGGTGTACTGGAGAGCATGATGCAGCAGGTTTTCGAAAATGAACATGACAAACAGCAGCAGGCTTTGGCGCACTTACAAGAGCTTGAAAAGCTGAACCACGAAATGAGTTCCTATGCGCGCCAGCTGGAATCCAATAATAAAGACCTGAAAACCTATGCCCATACTACCTCACATGATTTGCGCGAACCGCTCCGTATGGTTTCTGCCTACATGACTATTCTTGAATCTAAAATTAAGGAAAAGCTTAATGCCGATGAAAGGCAGTTCCTGCACTTTGCTGTCGATGGCAGCAAGCGTATGGATGAAATGATTACCCGCATACTCAATTCTGCCAAGGGTGGTGCAGTTGCCCTAAAGCCGGTAGACCTCAACAAAGTCATAAATCAGGTTAGGGTTAATCTTTCCAGGCTTATCAGTGAAAAGAATGCAGAGATACATGCCACGGATTTACCGGTTGTCATGGCCGATGATATCCAGCTTTTGCAGGTTTTCCAGAATCTGGTAACCAATGCTATAAAATATAACACCAGTCCCGTTCCTTCCATTGTAATATCTTCCGATAAACAGCAGGGGTACCAAATAGTTTGTGTAGCTGACAATGGTGTCGGCATTCCGGAAGAGAAGCGGGCATCTGTTTTCGAGCTTTTCTCCCGTGTGCAGAATGAATCCGGAGCAGAGGGTACAGGCATTGGACTTAGCACTGTAAAGGGGATAATGGAAAAGCTGAAAGGTACTATTGAAATTGAAGGCAACCTTCCTTCAGGTACTGTATTTAAGCTGCGATTTCCGGCACATTGATTCCGTTTTTATAAATTATCTAAAATTCATGTTGTCACATCAATTCTATCTTTAAATGGCTTGTAATTAAGTTAACTTCGCGACCTCAATCAAAAATTTAATCTTAGTGTTATGAAAGCTGGTATAAAAAGTATGTCGGTAGTGGCTTTATTGCTCATCTTTTCAGGCATTTTTGCCCAGCCTTTTTCCTCTTTCACACCTCCACTGGCGCCCGATTATTCATTGCAGCAAAACTGGGTAGCACTACCTTTTCGCAACGATGCAGCGGATATTGTTCCTAATAAGCTTAAGCCTGTTGCCGACTCCTTAAAAGAGATTGATGTATTCTATATCTATCCCACCGTTATGTTTCGCGACAACCCTGCCTGGAATGCAGATGTAAAAGACGCGGCGTTGAGGAAGGTAATCGAAGAAAAACCAATCAAGTTTCAGGCTTCTGTTTTTAATGAAAACGGACGTGTCTATTCTCCCATGTATCGCCAGGCAAACATCAGAGCTTTCTTTGATACTGCAAACGGGTCCGCAGCCCTTGACCTTGCATATACAGATGTAAAAAGGGCCTTTGAGTATTATATCAAAAACTACAACAATGGCCGCCCTTTTATCATTGCAAGTCATAGCCAGGGTACCTGGCATGCTAAGCGCCTTTTGCAGGAGTTTATCGATACTACGGTATTGCGCAACAGGATGGTGGCGGCCTATATCATAGGTTTCCCGGTTTTCGAAAAGGACTTTCAGGTATTGAAACCCTGTGGCGACCCAAACCAGACCGGTTGCTATATCGATTGGGCTTGTTACAAAGATGGCTTTACGCCTCCTTTTTTAGATGTTTTTCTCAAAGGCTCGGTGTGCGTAAACCCAATAACATGGACCTTGACAAAGGATACTGCCGCGCCTTTCGAAAAGCATAAAGGCATGATGTTGTTCGACTTTAATAAGAAGTTCGCCAACAAAATTTCCACTACGGTTAAGGATGGCTACCTTTGGGTCAAGAGCAAAAACGCACTGGTGCGTACCCGCGACAACCTGCACATTGGCGACATCAATTTGTTCTGGTATGATATACGCGCCAATGTCAAAGACCGTATCTCTGCTTTCTGGAAATAGGATTTATTATGACGGGTTTACCTTCAAATAGTTGTTAAGGTATATTTACCAGCGCTTTTCACACCTATATTTGAGGTATGAACGTGAGAATTATACCCATTATTTCTGTAGCCATTACATTAGCGCTTGCAGGATTAATATACATTCAGTTTAAGTGGGTCAAGCAGGGTTACGAAGTACGTGAAGAGCGTTTCGATCAAATGGTTAAGCTTGCCTTAAGCAATGTGGAGCAACAGTTAGAGCGCAATGAGGCTGTTACTTATTTCTCAGGTACAGGTCTTCCCGACCTTGGTACCAAGGTTAGCAAAATGTACGACACCGTGCAGGTGCTGAAAAGCTATAATCCCAATTTTACGCTTATCGACTCTATGGGTCAGCACGCCATGAAATTTGGTTTTACCGATACTGCAGGCGAGTTTATCAGTAAATTCTATGGTAGCGTGGAGTACCTGAAAGACCATGCCGAAAAGAAACATTCACTAAAACTATTGGACCAGCAGGGTATAGCAAATCCTGTAGAGCGAGAAAAGCAATTGATAGAGTACCAGTTCAAAAAGTATAATTCCATGTTCCAGGATTTGGCCATGCAGTTTATGCTGGAGGACAAGTGCTTTGCCGACAAGGTGAACCAGCCTATCCTGGAAACCTTGCTTATAGAGGAGTTCAAAAAAGAAGGTATTGATACCAACTTCAAGTATGCCGTTTTCGACAATTTTTCCGACAAGAAAATGATAGGCAATATCGACAACAAGGTTACCCGCGCCGAGTTTGCCAACTTCTATTCTATCCCGCTTTTCTCCAACGACTTCTACGAAAATTCGGGCATGCTCATCGTACATTTCCCGGATAAGGCACGTATCATTTTCAAATCTATGATGCTCATGCTCAGCGCATCCATCGCCTTTATCCTTATCATCATGGTAGCCTTTGGTGGCGCTTTCTATATCATCTACAGGCAAAAGCGCTTGGATGAGTTGAAGACCGACTTCATCAACAATATGACGCACGAGTTCAAAACCCCGGTGGCTACTATCTCACTTGCCAGCCAGATGTTGAAAAACGATCGCATCAGCGAAAACAAAGAGAAGGTACAGAACTACGCGCATATAATAGAGGAGGAGAATAACCGCCTTAGTGGTCACATAGAAAATGTATTGCAGGTTGCCCGCCTGGATAGGGGAGAGTTTAAGCTGAAGCTCGAATCTGTGGATGTCAATGAACTATTGAAGGAAATAAGTGACTCTTTAGAGCTGCGCCTTCAAAATGAGCAGGGTATATTGGTTACTAATCTGGCTGCTACAGATGCTGTTATCCTGGCCGATAAGTTTCACCTTACCAACTCTATTTACAATGTGCTCGACAATGCTATTAAATACCGTAGCGAAAAGGACCCCGAAATACGTATTTCCACGCGCAACTCAGGTAGCGGCGTGTTTATCAATATTCAGGACAATGGTATAGGTATATCTAAGGAAAACCAACGCAGGGTTTTTGAGAAGTTTTACCGTGTACCGACCGGCAACATACACAATGTAAAGGGCTTTGGTCTGGGGCTTAGTTATGTTAAGGTTATTATGAACGCCCACCACGGCGATATACATGTAGACAGCGACATTGGTAAGGGAAGCAAGTTTGAACTATACCTCCCTTACAATCGCGATGGCAAAAAAGCGGCAGACGAAAGTTCCGCTATGACCAATTAAGGAAACTTAGGAAATTTGCTCCAGTCCGGTTTTGGCTTTTCTAAAAATGCGTTTTTACCTTCCTTAGCTTCATCGCTCAAATAATATAGTAGGGTAGCATTTCCAGCCAGCTCTTGAATACCTGCCTGTCCATCAAGCTCTGCATTGAATGATGATTTCAGCATGCGGATAGATAGCGGAGATTTTTCCTGAATCTTTTTGCACCACTCTACAGTTACATCTTCCAGTTTTTCCAATGGCACTACCTTGTTTACAAGGCCCATGTCCAGTGCATCCTGCGCATTGTACTGGTCGCACAGGAACCATATCTCGCGTGCTTTTTTCTGTCCTACCACACGTGCCAGGTAGCTAGCGCCAAATCCACCGTCAAAGCTGCCTACTATAGGTCCGGTTTGTCCGAATATAGCATTCTCGCTCGCTATCGACAGGTCGCATACTACATGCAACACATGTCCGCCGCCTATGGCATATCCGTTTACCATAGCTACTACTGCCTTAGGCATAGAGCGTATTAGCTTTTGCAGGTCCAGTACATTCAGGCGTGGCACCTGGTCAGTACCTACATAGCCGCCATGTCCGCGTACATTCTGGTCGCCACCGCTACAAAATGCTTTGTCGCCCACACCCGTCAATATTATACTGCCTATCTCCATGCTGTCGCGGCAAAAGTTCATCGCATCTATCATTTCGCGCACCGTAAGTGGCGTAAATGCGTTGCGGTAGCGTTCTCGGTTAATGCTTATTTTGGCAATACCTTCAAAGAACTCAAACTTGATCTCCTGGTATTCTTTAATTGATTTCCATTCTCTGGCCATACAATACTTTTTATGCCTTGCGGCAATTATTTATTTAGTTTTTAAATAGTTGAAATATCCCTTAAACACAGCCGCGCTCACCTCGTTGTTTGTCTTTACTTCCAGTATAGCTGCGCTGTTGCCAGCCGCCAGAAATAAAGGTAGCTGTTCCTGAAGCCCGCTTTCTGTTTCGCAAAAATAATACGGCAATTGATACATATCTGCCAAATATTTTGCGCTCAGCTTATGTTGGGTTTCAAAATACGTTTCGAACCCCTCCACATGGTTTGGCCCGTCTATCAGCTTGAATATATTGCCTCCTGAATTATTGATAACCACTATCCGCAGGTTTGCCGGCAGGTATTTGTTCCAAAGTGCGTTGGAGTCGTACAGGAAGCTAACATCCCCCACTATGCATACGGTTAGGTGGCTGGTAGTCGTAGCGGCGCCTGCAGCGGTGCTTACACAACCGTCTATACCACTGGTGCCACGGTTGCTGTTCACAACCCATTTCTGCTGGTGGGCAAAAAAGTTGGCATACCGCACAGGGGTCGAATTGCCATATTGCAAGTGGCAATGCTTAGGTAATGCTATTATCAGTTTATGGTACACCTTGGCATCGCTGAATGGCGATTCTGCAAAATACTGCTCACTCTTGCTCAGTACAGTCTTATACAATTCCTGCCAGCTGCTGCTGTAGTCTAGTTTACTTTCTTTCTTATTATCATCAGGTGCAAAAAAGTCCTGTGGCTTTGTCCGTATCAGCCCAAAAGACAGTGCTCCCATACTGTTCCATTCATCTGCATGTTCGCTTATGTGCAGGTGTTTTGCTACCCCTGCTTTTTTCAGCCATTGCCTTATCTTCTTCGATACCAGTTGCTTGCCAAGTGTTATCAGTAGGTCCGGTTTCAATGCTGCCATTGCCTTTTCATCTGCAACCGACAGCACAGCATCTACATTGGTTATCGCATTTTCTAATACCAGGTTCGATGTTGCTTCTGTTACTACTACCACATTGCTGTGGTTAGTGAGTGCCTGCAGCGATTTACACAACTGTTCATTTGCCGGTAACATGCCTGCTACTATCAGTATCTTCTTATCAGCCGATGCTATTGAGTAAAAATCTATTTCATCCCTCACCACAGGTTTAGGGTTGGTATCCAATCCACCCAGACTTATACCCGCTTCTTCGGTTTCATATAGCGGTTCGCTCAGTGGCACATTTATATGTATCGGAGCATTGCCGTTGGTTCTGCTGTTGTCTATCCACGATGCCAGTATCGATACCAGTTCTTCATTTATATCCTCCCGCTCCAGTTCTGGTAGCGTGTACGATGCCCTTATATAGTTGTTGTATATATTGGTTTGGTTTATCGTTTGGTTTTCACCTTTATCATGAGCGCCTTCCGGCCTGTCGGCAGTTATGGCTATCAGCGGTACCCCTTGGTAGTAAGCTTCACATATCGCAGGTGCCAGATTCAGCACGGCAGTTCCGCTGGTGCAGATGGTAGCCACGGGTTGCTGCAGTTGTTGTGCTATTCCCAGCGCAAAATACCCCGCCACACGTTCGTCAGCTATGCTGTATTTTTTTATCTCAGGGTAGGCCGCAAACGCTACTACTAATGGTGCCGACCGCGACCCCGGCGATATTACCACATGCCTTACGCCTTTGCGGAAGCATACTTCTGCAAGTAATTGGGCATTGTATCGGGTGGTGTATTTTGTCTGCATGGTTTAGTTGGTAGAGTAGGGGAGTATCAGCTCGTTCCAGCTCAATACGGTATTCAGTTTTTTCCCTTTCAGGTATTCTTGCAGTTCATCTTTGCTTCCTTCGTACGTCAGCAGGGCAAAATCACCACCCCATGCCCCCAGGCTTTTTACTCCTCCGTCAAAATCTTTGAAAAGGGTCTGCTTCAGTGGCTCCATTCCTATGGCGTCCGATATATATTGCTCATGCTCTTCCAGTAGCTGGTTGAATTTGGTGAGTGAAGCACAACCCTGCATAGAGTCAGTTATTACATTCACCCATTGTACAAAGTCTTCCCTTTTTATATCCCTGCTTTTATAATGCTTTATCCCCGCAGAGCTAAGTTGCTTTTCACCCAAGTGGGCAAAGTATATCTGCTCGCGGAACGGTGGGTTAAACGCTACCTGCTCCCACTTCGCTGCTCCTTTGTCTATTTGGAATACTATTGGCAGCTCACTCCCGGCACATGCCACATCATAGCCCGAGCCACCTATGGTTTTGCTCAGTAGCAGTAGCGGGTCTACCTGCGCCCATTGCGCCATACTATATATAAATGTAGAACTGCTGCCCAGTCCCCAGTTGTTCGGAAACTCCAGCCTTGTTTCTACTGCATAGTCATTTCCGTCCTTCAGGAAATCGGGATTGTACTCCCTGCATACCTGTAGTATATTTTCCAGCCTTTTGGCTTCTTCGCTTGTATTATCTGTGCAGGTAAGTGTTTTGGTATCCAGGCTCAGGTTCAGCCATATAGCTCCATTACTTTTTAGCGACACCCATAGCAGTTCATGGTTGCTCGTGCTTAGTTGTTTTACCCGCAGGTGCTGTCCAAATCGGGTTGGCAGGGCCAGTGCTTTGGCTCCGTCCAGTACTACGTACTCCCCGGTTAGCATCAGTTTTCCATGTCCGTAAAATTCCTTGGTATCCATCATTCGCTCTGCTAACCAATAGACTGGTTTAGGTTGAAGGATGATGAATTGCGCAGCTTTTCCAAAAACTCCCTTACTGCCGATACGCTCACCAGCCTGTCTGCAAAAAAGCTCTTCGCCTCTATTTCCTCCCGCTCTGTTGCTTTAAACTGTGCCAGTATATTGGTCAGGTGCATTTTCATGTGTCCGGCTTGTATGCCGGTGGTCGTCAGGGAGCGCACTGCAGCAAAGTTCTGCGCCAGCCCTACGGTGCATATTATCTCCATTAGCTCCCTGGCATTTGGGTTGCCCAAAAGCTCCAGCGACCTTTTTGCCAATGGGTGCAGCGAAGTCAATCCCCCTACTGTACCTATTGCAATTGGCAGTTCCAATTCAAAATAAAAGGTCTTATCATCTACTATTGCTTTCGAAAGGCTTCTGTATTGCCCATCCCGGCATGCGTATGTATGTGCGCAGCTTTCCACCGCGCGAAAATCATTACCCGTAGCTATCACTACCGAGTCTATGCCGTTCATTATTCCTTTATTGTGGGTGGTAGCCCGGTAGGGGTCTATACGTGCTATGTTTACTGCCCGGGCAAACTTATCTGCAAACTCTCTGGCCGACATGGCACCTCCCGAAAAAGTTCCAAGGTCTTTTATATCACATTGCACATAGCTTTTTACCAGACACTCCGGCGTATAGTTCGATAGTATGCACATCACAATCTCTACATCCTTCTCACTATCGTTGAATATTACGCTCTGCTCTATTTTCTCCTGTAGTATTTTACCGAACTCTTCCAGACACGAGTTGATGAAATTCGCCCCCATTGAGTCTACCGTTTCAAAGGTAGCCCTCAGCTGATAGTAATTATCTTCCTGCTCGCTGAAATCAATAAGCTCCATATCCAGCACACCACCACCACGCTTTTCCATATTGGTGGTTATCGGTTTTACCCCAACTATCAACTCCGGCTTTATATCATTAAAAAAGCGGAACAGCTTTTCACGGTTACCCTTATATATAAAGTGCACTTGCCCAACCTTTGTAGTCGATACCACTATGCTTTTAAATCCTCCTCTGTCCGACCAGTACTTGGCAGCATTGGAGGCTGCCGCTACCACACTGCTTTCTTCAGTTACCATTGGTACAGCATAAAACTTTCCGTTTATCAAAAAGTTCGGTGCTATGCCAAATGGCACAGGAAAGTTGGTCAACGTATTCTCCGAAAAGCCATCCAGTAGTTTCTGTGCTTCTATATTATCATGCCAGTATTCGGCAAACTCTTTAAACACGTCTACCGGATTGGCATACAGGAAATTCTTTGCAAGCCACGATATCTTATCGCGTTTACTTAATTTACTAAACCCTGCTATCTGCTTCAGGTTGTCCGACGACTCACTACTCATTACTGCAAAAATATAGAATCTCTAACAATACATGGTGTATGCATGTTCAAAACTATCTGATTTTTGAACTTACCATATCATAATAAACAATTGTCTCATGGTTTTGGTTTTTCAATGTGACAAAAAAAAGTGGCACCAACATTATTTCACCCGTTTAGTGTCATTTTTTGGTTTAGAAGAATGTAATTTTTTGATTATCAATTGTTTTGGTCTTTTCCTAAAATGACATAAAGATTAATTTGAATGTCATTTTGTATTCTTTAGGGCATCACTCTTTACCTACTAGGCCAACTATACTAACGAATAGCCCTATTCCTTATTGTACATTTATACTTCGGTTGTATTTGTAATTTGTTAATTTTGACTCTATGATAACCGCAATCAAAGATGATATTACCAAACTTCAGGTAGATGCTATTGTAAATGCCGCCAACAAATCCCTGTTGGGTGGGGGAGGGGTAGATGGCGCCATCCATCGGGGTGGTGGTAAAGCTATCCTGGACGAGTGCATAGTAATCCGTAACCGTCAGGGCGGTTGCAAAACCGGCGAGGCGGTTATTACCACTGCTGGTCTGTTACCTGCTAAGCATGTTATCCATACAGTAGGTCCTATTTGGTCGGGTGGCAAAAACAAGGAGGAGCTACTATTGGCAAATGCTTACCGCAATAGCCTTAAACTGGCTGCGGAAAATGGCTTGGCTATAGTTGCATTCCCGAACATCAGTACCGGGGTTTATGGCTTTCCTAAGCAGAGGGCTGCAGAAATTGCTATTGCCACAGTTAGGGAGTTTCTTCAGGCTCCTACATCTGTTAGGCAAGTTACCTTTGTTTGCTTCGATCAGGAAAACCTCGATTTGTATCAAAGCATACTTGGTTCCTGATCACTTACATTTTTCTCAAATAGGGTAGTACCTGAACGAACCCTTGTGCTTCTTCTCTGTTTAACTAAGTATGACACAGCAAGACCTCGACAATGTTTCCTGGATAGATATAGAATTGCTTGAGAACGAATCTAGGTTCATCTTCATTCTGGTTTGTACTACAAAAGACAAGGCAGAACATTTCCTGAAATTGCTCAGGGATAATCCTTTCATCATCAATTCCCACGTAAATGAGCAAAGTAAGGAATACACTATTGAATTGAAATTTACCGGTTGCGCTTCACAAATCGGCTGCCATACCAAACGAACTAAGGAAAACTATAATCGCCTCTCCTGGCTCGAAGAACAAAAACTCACCCACATCAGCACGGCGTATCGTGATGCAGATAATAGGTTACTGTCTGTACCCGAGGTATTACCTTTGGTAGAAGTTTGATAGCGTTTCGTATTTGATGATGTTTATGCACATCAGTTGAAGATTTCAATATTGAATATCTGCTATATTCATTCTCTAAACAACAAAAACATTATGTATTTAAAACTAAAACACACTCTTTTTGTATCGCTTTTTTTTGCAGCCTCAATATCCGGAATACAAGCACAGGATACCTTTGATTTAGCCTATGTCAGGATAGATGTAAATTCATCTGATGTGCTGGTTATCAGAAATGGGGTAGATACCAGGGCCATAGAAACTGATGCCGGATACCAGAACTTCAAAAAGCGCGCACAGGTTATTTTAACTACGGTTAGTGAAATGACCGCTGATGGATGGGAGATTATAGGTGTTTCAAATGAAGGTGCCCTTATTCCTTCCTATCACCTTAAAAGGAAGAGAAAATAGCATCATGCCTGACATCCTACAAAAACTAACGGACGATCCACACCTAGATATCTTCTATTCCCTTTCAGAAGAGGAAGAAGCCGATTACTTCTCCCAGATTATTGAAGCTGCGAAAAACGACCACACCAATTTTCTGCAATATTGCTACTCGGTAGAGCCCGCGGTGTTTTGTGGCCTTGAACCCGTTTACCGGGCATTGGGTGAAGATGCGGAAAACAATTGGAAGGATTTCTTTCTGTCGGAATTCAAGCGCCTGATTACGGAGGCCAAAACTGCCGCCAAACCATTCTACTATATTAAGGTATTGGAAGAGATAGCCATGAGTGAGCATATTACCCCAACTTTCAATGACAAAATTGTCCGTTTGCTATCGGATGAACTGGAAAACCCGGTAGATGCTATCAGGCATCAGGCTACCTGGCAGTTGTCGTACTGGATACATGAAGATACGCAGGCCAAATATCAATATGCCGTTAACCGCATCAAAGACAGGCTGAACGACCAAAACTGGAAAGTGCGCTGGATAGCGAATGCAGTACTGAAAGGTGATTTCGGATTTAGCACCGAAGAAGTAAAACTTAGCTTGTCCGACAGACTAAAAGGTAAAATTCCATTGTTTGGTAGTCCGTATCAAATTGAAGATTTGTGAAAATGACTGTTTTAGTAAAAAAATATATCTGAAAAATTCATTTCTTATCTTTATTATAGTTTAATTCGGTTATATTTTTTAATTGATTCATGTATCAGCCACTAATCTACAATCTAAAATACCTATGGTTTATGCTGCCATGTGCCAACGTGAATTTTTTATCATTTTGTGTTAAATATTTAATATGTAATTTTTTTAATTCTCTCATATCATCATTTAAAATTAAAAGCCAATCACCTCCTTAAATTAAACAGGTAAAAAGGGACTTACTCTCCACCGTCGCAAATGCTTAAAACGACACTAAATTAAATAAGCGCAGGGATACCGAAAACTGATCAGAGTAGGTGCAATTTTTTTATTTTTTTAAAATGCCGGCATTAAAAAAAACGCAAAAAGTCTTTTCCAAATTAGGATTAATTGGAAATTTTATCGAACGACCATTGAGAGTGGGTGACATAGTAATAAATGATGATGGTCAGCATTTAATTTGGGGTAATATAGAGGATGTGGTAGATGGTTTTTCGCTTAAGGGAAAAATCGTTACCGCAAATAAGGCAGATCTTAAGTTTACTTCTGAATCAGATGTTGATGTGTCTATAGGTGGAAGTGCCAATTCTACGGTTGCTCAGGGTGAGATTCAACTGAAGTTCAATGCAAAAAACAGTGCATTTGTTTCATTGAAGCAAATAGAGCGCTCTGCGGTTAAACTGGCTTTGGTAGATACAGAGCTTAAAGCTTACTGGAAACAGAAAGGTTTTCATAAACTACTCAACCGGTTTAAATACCATTTTGTTGTAGAGGTGATAACCGCACAGTCTGGTACCGTTATATTTAGCCAGGAAAAAGCAAATACTGTAGTGATTAAGGGTAAGAATAATATTCCTTTAACATCAATTGCAGTCGTAGGAGAAGGTAAAGTAGAGTATGTAAGTAACTCCAAATCCACTTTGGAAATTATAAGTGAAACTCAGATACAACCTCTTTATACTGCTGTCAGATATAAGGCAGATGGTAATTTTGAGATAATTGACTGATGTTCTTAATTAGTGGAGTTTTAATCTATTATTCCCAAAAACAAAAACACCCCGATAGTTACCTACCGGGGTGTTGTATTATAAGCTGATCCGCTCAGGCGGAACAGGTCTTTTTAATTAATGGAACTGCTCAGTTTCTGTGCTGCCTGCAAGTGCAGTAGTAGAAGACTGGCCTTGTTGTACCACGTTTTGTACTGCATCAAAGTATCCTGTACCTACGAATGATTGGTGTTTGATAGCTTTGAAACCATCTTTCTCCAATGCAAACTCACGTTGTTGCAATTCGCTGAAACCAGCCATACCGCGGTCAACATAAGCTTTGCTCAATTCGAACATAGCAGTGTTCAATGCGTGGAAACCTGCAAGGGTAATGAATTGGAACTTGTAACCCATTGCTGCAATCTCTTCACGGAAGGTAAGCATTTGCTTCTCATCCATGTATTTAGCCCAGTTGAAAGATGGAGAGCAGTTGTATGCCAACATCTGGTTAGGGTATTTGGCGTGGATAGCTTGTGCGAATTCACGGGCCAAACCTAAGTCAGGGTTGCCGGTTTCCATCCAAACTAAGTCTGCGTATGGAGAGTAAGCAAGACCACGGTCTATACCTTGCTCCAAACCGTTTTTTACGTAGTAGTATCCTTCCGGAGCACGTTTGCCGGTTATGAACTTGTGGTCGCGTGGATCTATGTCAGTTGTAATCAGGTTCGCAGCTTCAGCATCTGTACGGGCAATTACCAGTGTAGATGTTCCGCATACGTCGGCCGCCAAACGGGCAGCTACCAGTTTATTGATAGCCTCTTGTGTAGGTACCAATACTTTACCACCTAAGTGACCGCATTTTTTAGCAGAAGCCAATTGGTCTTCCCAGTGTACACCGGCAGCACCTGCTTCTATCATTTGCTTCATTAGTTCAAATGCGTTCAGGTTTCCACCGAATCCTGCTTCAGCATCTGCTACGATAGGCACCATCCAGTCGCGCTGTGGTTCGCCTTCCATGTATTCTATCTGGTCCCTGCGTAGTAGGGCGTTGTTAATTTTCTTTACTACAGCCGGAACTGAGTTTGCAGGGTACAAGCTCTGGTCAGGGTACATTTCGCCTGATAAGTTTGCATCGCCCGCTACTTGCCAGCCCGATAGGTAAATAGCTTTCATACCAGCAGTTACCTCTTGTATAGCCTGGTTTCCTGTAAGTGCACCTAAACCGGCTACCCAGCTGTCAGTATTCAAACGGTTCCACAATTTCTCTGCACCATTGCGGGCAAGAGTGTAGTCAATAGAAACTGAGCCGGCGATGTTTATCACCTCTTCTGCAGTGTACGGACGGGTAACATTTTCCCATCTTGGGTTAGTTTCCCATTCTTTTTTAAGCGCTAACGCTCTTTCTAGTTTAGTTGCCATTTTTATTGAAATTGAAAGTGTTTAAACCACTGCTGCAAAAATACGATTTATTATACTATGTTATAGTGTCCTGCTTCCTATTTGCGACTGTAGTTGTTTTTTAATTTTTATTTAGAATGAATAATTGACGCTTGATTATGCTATTTCTTCGTAAGCAGGTAGTGTAAGGAACTCAACATAGTCACCTTGTTGTACCAGCTGGTCAAACATTTCTATAGCGCGTTTCATGGTAGGGGCGTTGTAAGCCGCTTCACCCACATAAGCTTTTACGCTTTCCAACTCGCTTGGCAATAGTTGTTTGAATAGTTCGTAAGATACTGTTCTGCCATCTTCCAGTTTGCTACCGTTTTTAATCCACTGCCAAACCTGGGTCCGGGATATTTCTGCAGTTGCAGCATCCTCCATCAGGTTGTGTATAGCAGCTGCGCCTACACCACGTAGCCAGCTCTCTATATATAGTACACCTACGTTTATGTTCATGCGAAGGCCTGCTTCGGTTATAGTGCCTTCCGGTGCAGTAAGCAATTCTGTTTGGGTAAATACCTCACCTTCCCTTGTTTTGGCATAGTTGTGCGGGGTAGGCATGTGCTCGTTAAAGATGTCCATAGCTACTTTCACCAAACCCGGGTGTGCTACCCATGTACCATCGTGGCCATTGGTTACCTCACGTACTTTATCCTGTTTTATCTTTTCCAAAAATGCCGTATTGGCAGCTTCATCGTTTTTAATTGGAATGAAAGCGCTCATACCGCCCATGGCATGTACCTTGCGTTTGTGGCAAGTCTGTATCACCAGTTTGCTGTATGCAGCCATAAAAGGCACCGCCATGGTCACCTGTCCACGGTCCGGCAAAACATAGCCTTCCACGTTTCTTAGTTTTTTGATATAGCTGAAAATATAATCCCAACGACC
>DLGO01000113.1 GCA_002482725.1 Bacteroidetes bacterium UBA7692
TGGAGCGCAGCGGAATGAGGACTAGCAGCGGATGACCCGACCCGGAGGGACACGCCCTGAAACAAAAAAAGCCCTCCTGAAAGGAGAGCTTTTTTATGCGGATCGGACGGGACTCGAACCCGCGACCTCCGCCGTGACAGGGCGGCATTCTAACCAACTGAACTACCGATCCATGGTAGCGTTTTTGAGAACGGAGTGCAAATATAAACGCTAAAAGTAAATTAGCAATAGTTGCACCGACTTTTTTTACTGAAAATGCTGACTACCCTGCTATTTGAGTATTAATAGTCAGCCGTTTAAGCATCGCGCTCGGTATAAAGTGATATTTTTTCTACAGGATTGGCGGTCATTTCCTTGTAAATGGCGCGGTTGCGGACAACATCCAAGCCTGTAAAGATGGCATTGATAAGTGAGTTGGCATTGGCCTCGCCCTTGCCGGCAATATCGTAAGCAGTGCCGTGATCGGGCGAAGTGCGGATAACATTGATGCCTGCGGTGAAGTTGACGCCTGTGTCGAAGGTAAGTGTCTTGAACGGTACAAGGCCCTGGTCGTGGTACATGGCCAGCACGGCATCGAACTTGCGGTAGTGGTGCATGCCGAAGAAGCCATCGGCAGGGAAAGGCCCGAAGGCGTATATGCCGCGTTCTTTGGCACGGTTGACAGCAGGGATGATGACCTCGCGCTCCTCTTTGCCAATAAGGTTGTTGTCGCCTGCATGGGGGTTGAGGCCCAGCACGGCAATCTTTGGCCGCTCGAGCATGAAGTCCTGCTTAAGGGTTTTGTTGAGCACCTCGAGCTTGGATATGATGGTGGTAATGTCGATACCCGCCGTAACGTCTTTGACAGCTACATGGTTGGTAACAAGGCCCACGCGGAAGTTGTCGTCTACCAGCAGCATCATGGAAGTGGGGCTGCCGGCGGCTTCGGTAATGTATTCGGTCTGGCCTTTGAAGCCTTCGAGCTTCTGGCTGATGGTTTGCTTATTGACAGGGCCTGTAACGAGGAGGTCGATCTTTTTTTCGACAAGGTGTTTGGTAGCCACCTCAAGTGCCAGAAGCGCTTTGGCTCCGGCATCTTCGGATACTACGCCCGGCTCTATAGTTACCTGGTCGGTCCAGCAGCTGAACACGTTGGCGGCTTTTTCGGCAGGGTTGTCGATATCGGTAATATCGTGAAACTGGAGGTTCTGCAACTTCATGGCCTTGGCGTAGAAGTTGAGCACAGAACGGTTGCCGTAGACTACGACATCGCAATACTTGTATATGGCCTCTTCCTGCAGGGCTTTAAGAATAACCTCGGGGCCGATGCCATTGTAATCGCCAAGTGTGATGCCTACTAAGGGCTTGCGTTCGTCTTCCATCGTTCTTTTATTTACTGTTCCATACGGCTTGCGCCGCAGCGGGGTTTATTAATAGTTTTTCAGGAAATCTACCATCATCCTGACACCAACGCCAATACCTTGTTTGCCACGGTAGTCGCTTTCGCCAAGTGTGAAGGCAGTGCCTGCGATATCCAGGTGAATCCACGGATAGTCGGTAAAGTGCTCCAGGTATTTGCCTGCTGTGATAGCACCTGCCAGCTCGCCGCCAATGTTTTTCATATCGGCAACATCGCTCTTGAGCATAGCACCGTAGTCGTCCCACAAAGGCAGCTCCCAGATACGCTCGAAAGTATTGTAGGCACTATTGGTCAGCTTGGCTTTAGTTTCGGGAGATGCAGTACCCATCATGGCGCTGCACTGTGTACCGAATGTGCGCATAGCAGCACCTGTAAGGGTAGCAAAGTCGAATACCAGCTCCGGTTTGTAACGCTTGGCGTAGTGCAAGGCGTCTGCCAATACCAGACGGCCTTCGGCATCGGTGTTCAACACCTCGCTGGTGGTACCATCCATGTGGGTGATAACATCACCAGGCACATAGGCGTTTTCGCCAGGACGGTTGTCGGTAGCAGGCACCAGGGCGATGATATGCAGAGGCAGCTTCAGCTTGGCAACGGCATACAACACCGCGCCAACGCAAGCAGCACCGCTCATGTCGCACTTCATCTGGTCCATAGAGTTTGGTGTAGGCTTCAGGCTTAGTCCGCCTGTGTCGTACACGATACCCTTGCCCACCAGTACGATAGGCTGCTTGTTCTTTGATTTAGCAGGTTTGTATTCCAAAACGCTAAATGTAGGAGGGTCGATGCTACCGCGGTTAACGGCAAGCAGGCCACCCATTTTCAGGCTTTCGATTTTCTTTTTGTCCAGAACTTCGGCCTTGAAACCACCTTTGGCAGCGATATCCTTGAACTCCTTGCCCAACTGCACGGCAGTAAGGAAAGAAAGCGGCTCATTGATAAGGGTCTTGGCGATGCCAACAGCCTCTACGGTGATATTCACTTCGTTCAGGCGGGCTTTTGATAAAGAAGCGGTAGCAACGGTCAGCTTTTTCAGCGACTTCCGTTCGTCCTTTACTTTATATTTCAGGAACTCGTAGTTGGTAAGTGCAAAGCCTTCGACAAAAGCAGCGCAAAGGTCTTCGTTGCCGGTGGCATTGATAAGTGCAGCGTCGGTAACCTTGGCAGCGTTCAGTTGCTTGTTGAGGCCGAAACCTGCTTTGCGGGCAGCTTCCAGTGTTTCGTAAGCCTGTTTTTTGCTGTCGATGTTCACTATATACAAAGCCTCTGTAGCAGAGTTGAGCACGAAGGTGCTGCGCTTGTCTTTAAACGCCTGCTGAGCGGCCTTGGCCAGATTAGCATCTACGATGTTTGCAATAGATTTCCAATCGGTACCAGCATTCACCAGTACTATCAGCTGAGGGGCTGCCGATACATTTGCGCTTTGCGAAAGTGTAAGACTCATTCTTTTGGTTATGTTTAAAAAGTGCGGACGAAGATAGTAATTGCGCCTACATTTGCAGGGAAACATAGCTATCAATTTGTGCATCCATTACAGTTAAAGAAATCTTTAGGGCAGCACTTTCTGCACGACCAAAGCATACTGCGAAAAATAACCGAGGCAATCGGCAAAAACGAGGATGTAGCCAGCGTGGTGGAAATAGGCCCGGGAATGGGTGCGCTGACCCAGCATCTGCTGCCTATACTGGGCGACAAGCTGAGCGTGATAGAACTGGACAACAGATGGGCTGCGCACCTGCTGCAGGCATACCCGAAACTGGGTGACCGCATCATCAACAACGATGTGCTGAAGGTTGACTTTAGCAGGTTTGCAGCACCTATACATGTGGTGGGCAACTTTCCGTATAATATCTCGTCGCAGATAGTGTTCGGGCTGCTGGATAACAGGGCGATGGCGGTAAGGCTTACGGGTATGTTCCAGAAAGAGGTAGCACTGAGGATAGCATCGCCACCGGGCAACAAAGACTACGGGGTGCTGAGCATACTGGCGCAGGCGTACTACAAGTGCACTTACCTGTTTGATGTGCCACCGGGATGCTTCAACCCGCCACCAAAGGTGATGAGCGGCATAATACGCATGGAGCGCCTGGAGGAGCCGCTTGGCTGCAATGAGGTGCTGTTTAAGAAGATAGTGAAGCAGGCCTTTACCCAACGCAGGAAAACGATGCGCAACAGCCTGAGGGGCATGGCGCCCAACGCTGCAATGCTGGAAAATGAGGTGTTCAACCTGAGGCCGGAAGCACTTTCGGTGAAGCAGTTTGTGGCATTGACGAATATGCTGGAAGGGAAGTAGGGCCCTTATCTTTTGATGGATTTTGAGATTCTCTTTATGGAATTTCTGTAAAAGTACATCTACCAGATCAGGAGCTTAAATTATACCTCCGACACTAAACAATAGCATATGAAAGTTTTCATCCTTTCGGTATTTACGGCAGCAATAGCAATGGCAACAATGCCCAGCACCGCGCCAAACTGTGTAGTAATAGGGCATATAGCGGATGCGACAGATAAGTCTTCAATAATAGGTGCCAAAGTAATTGTGGCAGGTAAGGATATAAGCGCCATCTCGGACTTTGACGGCAATTTCAGGCTTACCGTAGAGAAAGGTTCTTATACGCTGCAAACCAAATATGTGGGCTATGAAACTAATGAGCAGAAAGTAAGCTGTAATGCTGATACAGTGAGGGTTGAGGTACTATTGAAGCAGCAGGTAAAGACACTTGAGGAACTTAATGTGAGTAACGGCAAAGGAGGTAAGGAAATGGATGAGGTGATGGTAACGAGCAGCAAAATGGAAAGAAAGATAAGTGAAGAGGCAGTATCCATGGAGGTAATGAAAGCAGATCATAAAAGAGTGGATAAAGGGATGGGTTCTGCGCCAGGAGTAGTAATAGTCGAAGGCAAAAAAGGTAAGAGTGTCGCAAAGACCTATAAATGGGCGGATAGCGATGATGCAATGGAAGCGGCCCCAGCTGGTGGCACTTACCCGGTTAAAACTACAACAAGCACCGCAGGCACCCTAACCGCAGGAGAGATCAACGACTTTAGCAAGTGGAAGATGTGGAATGACCTGAAAGAAGGAGAGTTCAGGACCCACTCCAATACATGGCAGTTCTTCCCCGACAAGCGCTATGTGGTGCAGGCTAGCAATGAGGACGGCTTTCCGCTGGTAGATGCTGCCGTAACACTGGTAGATGAGTCCGGTACTTCCATCTGGAAAACCAGGACAGACAATACCGGCAAGGCAGAGCTTTGGCATGGCTTCTTTGACAGCACCGCCAAAAGACAATCGGCCAAAGTACATGCTATCGTTGAGTTTGGCAGCGAGCGCAAAACCATTGAGAAGCTGAACCAGTTCCCCAATGGCGTCAACAAAGTATCCTTCAACCAGAGCTGCGGCAGCTACGATGTAGCCGACATACTGTTTGCCGTAGATGCCACCGGCAGCATGGGCGATGAGATACGCTACCTGCAGGATGAGATGCAGGATATTATCCAAAAGGTAAAGACCAAAAACAAGTCCGTGCGCCTGCGTACAGGAGCTGTCTTTTACCGCGACCATGGCGATGAATATGTGACCCGCACGAGTGAGTTTACGGAGGACATAAAAGTGACCAACGACTTCATCAACAGCCAGGCTGCAGGCGGTGGAGGCGACTTTCCCGAGGCGGTAGAAGAAGCCTTTGTAGCCTCACTGCAAAAGATGCAGTGGAGCAAGAATGCCCGCACACGCATCATGTTCCTGGTGCTGGATGCCCCGCCACATGGCGATGATGCCATAAAGGAGAAGCTCCGCGTGATGACCATGCTGGCTGCCGAAAAGGGCGTGCGCATAGTGCCTGTAACTTGTAGCGGTATAGACAAGAGTACCGAGTTCCTGATGAGGACCTTTGCGCTGGCTACGAATGGCACCTACACCTTCCTTACAGACCACAGCGGTGTGGGTGGCAAGCATATAGCCCCAAGCACCGACAAGTACGATGTAGAGAAGCTGAACGACCTGATTACCCGCCTCATCCTTCAATACACCTACTACCCGGATTGCGAGCGGTTCCTGGCGCAAAAGGATAGCATCAGCAAGGACCTCATCGCTCAAACCGAAGACAACTTTGAGCTGGGCGACAGCAGCAAAAAGAACAGCAACCTGCTGGAGGACCCCTTTGGCCCATCCGAGTTCCTGGACAATGTAAAGCTATATCCTAACCCTACCCTCGGCCAGCTTACTGCCGAGATAAAAGGAGATGTTACCGAGCTGTTCCTTACCGATATCAATGGCAAGGTGTTAGAGCGCTTTACGGGCAGCAGGCACGACAAGATCCAGATGAACCTTAGCGCTTACTCTGCCGGCATCTACTTTGTACGCTACCTGAAAGAAGACAAGTGGAAGGCAGGCAAAGTGATATTGGTAAAGAGCTAACTAGCTTTCCTTCCGGTTATAGGGTCTTATGATCAACCTTATGTTCCTGTCGTAGTTGATGTAGTTCCATATCCAGTTGATGAACACCACCACCTTGTTCCTGAATCCTACCAGCATCAGCAGGTGAAGGCCCATCCAGGTAACCCAGCCAAAGAAACCGCCAAACCTCAGCTTGCCGACTTCTACTACAGCGCGGTTGCGGCCCACAGTTGCCATGCTGCCTTTGTCCCAGTATTTAAACTGCTCTAAGGGCTTCTGCGCTATCAGGTTCAGGATGTTCTTTGCCAATAGCTGGCCGTGCTGCATAGCCACAGGAGCTACCTGCGGGTGGCCATTCTTGTATTGCTCTTCGTGTGTTTGCAGGGCCACATCGCCTACGGCAAATACGTTGTCGTAGCCCTTTACCCGGTTAAATTCATCGCATACAAAACGGCTGCGCTGTATGCTTTCGGCCCCCAGGCCATCTATGATAACGCCCTTTACACCGGCCGTCCATATCAGGTTAGCCGACTTCAATCCTTTGCCGCTGAAGGTTTCTATGTTGGTGCCGTCGTACTTTATTACACGGGTATTCAACCATATCTCGGCACCCAGTTCTTTCAAATACTCCTTCGACTTATCCCTGTTTTCCTTAGCCATATTCTGTAACACATCATCGCCACTTTCCACCAGAATTACACGCATGCGGCGCAGGTCCAGCTCAGGGTAGTCATTTGGCAGCACGTGCTTCTTTAGCTCGCACAACGCACCTGTAAGCTCCACACCAGTTGGTCCTCCGCCAACTATAGCAAAGGTCATCAGTGCCTCCTGTTCGTGCAGGTCAGAGGTCAGCAACGCCTTCTCCATATTCTGTAGTATCAGACTGCGAAGGTTCAATGCTTCTACCACGGTTTTCATGGGCATGCTCAGTTGCTCCAGCCCTTCTATACCAAAGAAGTTGGTCGTAGTGCCGGTAGCTATCACCAGGTAGTCATAGTTGATAATGCCTATGCTGGTTTCTACAAACTTCTGCTCCGGGGCTATCCTCTTTACCTCTCCCAGCCGGAAGTGGAAGTTCCTGTGCTTCTTGAATATCTTGCGTATCGGGTAGGCAATTGAGTCTGCCTCCAGTCCCGCCGTAGATACCTGGTACAACAGGGGCTGAAAGGTATGGAAGTTGTTCTTGTCTATAAGCACCACCTGCACATCATGCCCTTCCAGTTTTTTGGCCAGCTCTATGCCTCCAAAACCACAGCCCACAATCACTACGCGGGGTTTGCTCACTTCAGGAATATTTACTTTCATGGTTATATTTTTAAGTTGTTCTCTTTATAATTTCATTATTACTAAGACGTATAAATCCGCATCATATTGGCTGCAAAAGTGCTGGGGTGAAAGTCCTGCTTGCGCAGCAGGCACTCTGCTTTCTTGGCATTGTATTCATCCTTTTGCAGCAGTGCCCTCAGCATCACACTGCTTAGTGCTGCCACATCATTAGTAGCATACCACGCTGCATTTCCCGCCACTTCTGCCATACAGCTTCCCTTGGTAGTTATGGCCGGTGTGCCAACAACCATAGACTCTGCCACAGGCAAGCCAAACCCTTCTGCTACCGATGGGTACACCGAAAGCGTAGCACCCCTGTATAAAGTCGGCAGCACCTCGTTGCCTACACCCCACAGTATCAGCACATGCTTGTCAAGCCCCTTGCTATTTACAAACTCCTTTATAGCCGGCAGGCTTTCTCCTGCTACCCCTGCGAATACCAGCTTCTCTTCCACCTTATCCTTTATGGCAGCAAAGGCTTTCAGTGTAAGCAAGTGGTTCTTCCTGGCTGTAAATGAGCCCACCTGAAGTATATATTTCTCCGGCAGTTCCGGCACTGCTGTTTTTGCTTCCTCAAAGAATAGCGGGCTTACGGCCTGAAATACCACCTGTATCTTTCCCGCATCTGCCTTATAGTATTTCAGTATCTCTGCCTTCGTCGCTTCCGAGGTCGCTACTATCACATCGGCATTAGTGCAAGCATACTTTACTTTTCGGTCGTATACCTGCCTGTCAAAAAACGGGTACAGGTGCGGATGCGATTTGTACAGCACATCGTGTATCGTCACTACCTTCTTTATCCTGATGGTGTGTAGGTTAAAAGGTAGCTCATTGCTCATGCCGTGGTATACCTCCACTCCCTTTTTCTCCAATGTTTTGGTAGCCGACCACGACCTCCACAATCCTTTGAACGATTGCTGCCATTTGGTTTCGGGTAGCACCAGCTGAAAGCTTCCTGCCAATTCGTTCAGGTAGTGCTCCTGTACTTTTGGCGACAACAGCAGATAGTCATTACCCGGGTAGTAGTGCATTAAGCCTTGAAGCAGATTGCGGCTATAGCTACCAAGTCCGGTAGCATTATTCAAAGCGCGCTTTGCATCGAATGCGATTTTCATTTTTCTTTGGCTTCATGGAGTGATTATCAATCACTTCCGGTTCAAAACTACACTTCTAATTACTAAACACAACTAATTTACAACAATATATCACCATCGTTGTTCTGTTATAAATACTTTCGGTTCATATATGGGCAACTATACTATCAAAACAGTTCAGAAATTACCTATCTCCCTGCAGGCGGCCTGGGATTTCTTTTCCTCTCCCAAAAACCTGAACGAGATCACTCCTCCCGATATGGGATTCGAAACCCTTTCCTACTCAGACTCCGACAAGATCTATGCCGGGCAAATCATCACCTATAATGTTCGCCCCATTCTTGGCATTCCTTTATACTGGATGACCGAGATCACCCATGTAAAGGATGGCGTCTACTTTATAGACGAACAACGCTTTGGTCCCTACGCCCTCTGGCACCACCAGCACCACTTCCGCGAAATAGATGGTGGTGTGGAAATGACTGACCTTGTCCACTACAAGCTGCCTTTGGGCATACTGGGCAACTTTGCTCACTTCCTGTTCGTTAAGCGCCAGCTGAAAGGCATTTTCGACTTCCGTGAAAAAATGCTGACAGATAAATTCGGCAAGTTTTAAGGTCTTCCTGCTTCCATGTTGTTTCCCTGAATCCGTTGCAGGGAAACAACCACAAGCCTAGTGCGCCTCCAGCCAATTCTTGCCCGTACCTATCTCTACCACTATCGGCACCTTCGTTTTTATTGCCGTCACCATCTCATACCTTATTATCGGCTGTATTATGTCTACCTCTTCCAGTGGCGCGTCAAACACCAGTTCATCGTGTACCTGCAGCGTCATTTTGGTTTGCAGCTGCTGCTTGCGAAAAGCCTTCTGTATGTTTATCATCGCTATTTTTATCATATCCGCTGCACTGCCTTGCACGGGTGCATTTATCGCCTCGCGCTCAGCAAATCCCCTAACGGTATAGTTCCTGCTGTTAATGTCTTTCAGGAACCGCTTGCGTCCCATTATTGTCTGCACAAAACCGTTCTCCCTGGCAAATAATAGCGTGCTATCCATATAACCACGTATGCCCGGAAACTGCTTGAAATAGTTGTCTATCAGCTCCGCTCCTTCCTTGCGCGGTATGCCCAGTCGCTGGCTCAGGCCAAATGCCGATATGGCATATATGATACCGAAGTTCACCATCTTGGCCTTGCCGCGCATATCCTTGGTTACGTTTTCTGGCTCCACGCCAAACACCTTTGCCGCAGTAGCTGTGTGGATGTCCATGCCTTGGTTAAATGCCTCCAGCATGGCCGCATCGCCGCTCAGCTCGGCCACCAGCCTCAGCTCTATCTGCGAGTAGTCGGCCGATACCAGTATATGTTTATCATCCCTTGCTATAAATGCCTTCCTTACTTGCTGACCCTTTTCCGTCCTTATAGGTATATTCTGCAGGTTTGGGCTTACAGAGCTCAGCCTTCCGGTGCTGGCTATTGTCTGGTTAAATGTCGTATGCACCCTGCCTGTTTCAGGATGTACCAGCAGTGGCAACGAGTCCACGTAGGTAGACTTCAGTTTTGTCAGCTCGCGGAAGTCCAACAGCAGGTGCGCTATCGGGTGGTGTGCCGCCAGGCTTTGCAGGGCCTCTTCGTTGGTCGAAAGCTGGCCTGTAGCGGTTTTCTTGGCCTCCGGCAGCTTCATTTCTTTAAACAGTACTTCGCCCAATTGCTTCGGCGAGTCTATGTTGAATTCCCTTCCCGCATGTTTGAATATCTGGTCGCGCAGCAATACTAAATCCGTCTCCAGTTCTTTCGAATAATTCTTCAGGAATGCGCTGTCTATTTTTACTCCTTCCGATTCCATATCTGCCAGCACAGGTATCAGCGGATGTTCTATCCCGCTTAGCACTGTTTCCACTGCCCGTTCTTTTGCCATTGGCTCAAAAAGTGCTTTTAGTTGCAGCGTTATATCTGCATCTTCCGCTGCATACTCACCTATCAGCGCCACATCCACATCCCGCATGCTGCCTTGGTTCTTGCCCTTTTTGCCTATCAGCTCGGTTATCGATACCGGCGTGTAGCCCAGGTAGGTTTCACTCAGGTAGTCCATGCCGTGCTTCATGTCGGCATCTATCAGGTAGTGCGCCAGCATAGTGTCAAAAAACGGCTCTGCTACTTCTACCCCATAGCGCCTCAGCACATGCAGGTCAAACTTTATATTTTGTCCTATTTTAACCTTCGTTTTGTCCTCCAGCAGCGGTTTTAACTGATCCACAATTTTTTTCGCGCCTTCGTAGTCTGTAGGGCATGGCACATAGTATCCCTCACCTTTTTTTATCGAAAAAGACAAGCCTACTATGTCCAGTGTAAAGTAGTCCAGCGACGATGTTTCTGTATCAAAGCAAAACTCGCTTTGGCCCTGAAGTAGTGCCACCAATTCCGTTACCTGCACAGGGTGCCCTTCACCCACCAGCTTGTAGTCGTGTGGAGTGTTGTGTATGGTCTTGCCGCGCTCTACCTCCGGTTGGTCGCTTTCGCCCATTCCCGGCAGGTCAAACAGCGAGCCCTGCCCTGTTGTATCCTTTGCCTTTGATGGAGCCGCCACTACAGGCGCTCCTATAGATGTGCCATTGCTTTCGCCCAGCAGCTTCCTTGCCAGTCCCTTAAATTCCAGTTCGGCAAACAGCAGCCCCAGCGCCTCCTTATCCGGTGCATCTATATGCAGCTCTTCATCTGTTACTTCTACAGGTGCATCCAGTAGTATTGTCGCCAGGTGTTTGGATATGCGCCCCTGCTCGGCATTGGCCGCTATGCTCTCACCCACCTTACCTTTTATGTTTGCGGCATTGGCTATGATGTTCTCCATAGAGCCATACTCCTTTATCAGCTTCTTGGCAGTCTTTTCGCCCACGCCCGGTATGCCCGGTATATTGTCTACACTATCGCCCCACAGGCCCAGTATGTCTATCACCTGCAGCGGATTATCTATCTCCCACTTGGCCAGTATTTCTTTCACGCCCAGTATTTCTACATCGCTGCCCTGCCTGCCCGGCTTATACATATATATATTCTCTTCTACCAGCTGTCCGTAGTCTTTGTCAGGCGTTACCATATATACCACATGCCCTTCGCGCGCCTTGCGCTTGGCCAGCGTACCTATCACATCATCGGCCTCGTAGCCCCCACACTCCAGCACAGGTATGTGCATGGCTTTCAGTATTGCTTTTATCCAGGGAATACTCATGGCTATATCCTCCGGCATCGCCTCGCGGTGCGCTTTATAAAAATCATACTCCACCGCCCGTGTGGTCTCTTCATCTGCACAGTCAAATACTACCGCCATGTGTGTCGGCTTCTCTTTTTGTATCAGCTCCACTACCGTTTGGGTAAAGCTCTGTATGGCGCTTACGTTCATTCCCTTGCTATTGCGCAGCGGGTTATTGATAAAGGCAAAGTATGCCCTGTATATCAGCGCATAAGCATCCAGCAAAAACAATTTATGATAACTCTCGCTCACTCTTTTCTATTTTAAGCAAACATAATGAAGCTTGCATTTACATTAACTCCTATTTATACCCGCCACTATTGCCCCTTGCCTGCAATCTGTCTACGCATCTCAGCAGATACTGCGGTGCCGGAATGTGACGTGACACCAAATATTTTTTCCACCGTTTAGTGTCTTTTTTTAATCTCCCGTGCCATTTTTACACTGACAATCAATTATTTAATTCAATTCTAAAAATGACATCAAAAATAATTTTGATGTCATTTAGTGTCACGCCTTTGGCAACACTTCTGTCCGTAAAACCTGCGGTAGTTTTAGGTACGGTCGGTTGCGGTACTTTTTCTGCTGCCTGCTCCCCGTTTTTGTCCTTACCGGTTTCCTGCTACCTGTGGGCTTCTATTGCGGTAGTTTAGCAACCATTCCTTTCGGTAGTTTTGTATCATTTGCCTGCGGTAAAAATTCAGCCAAACCAAATTTATAATCAAGCATTTACCACTTTTTTTGAGCTAAAAAACATTGCGGTACTTTTTCAGCTTTCCTATTGCGGTAAAATTGAACACCTTCAATCCTTCACAAAATCCATATACCAACACCACATTTGCCTTCCCCACCTTCGGTAAAAATCACTACCCGCTTGCGGTCATTTTATCTGTACATGCTTGCGGTACTTTGGCGGTGTGTCTTCACCCACCATCTCGCGTAAGCAAGACCATTTAGCTGGCGCAAGAATTAACGAAGTGGTTCTTGTGACCTGCACTCGCGGCAAACTACTTTCAAACGCACCTCCCTTACTGCGGTATTTCCACACCTTCCACTTGTTAAAAAGTGGCGGTGGTTGGCGGTGGCTGGCGGAAATCACGCTTTTTAAGGTGGGTGCCGCTTTTCTTGCGGTACTTTTAAATCACAAAAACATTATCCACCAACGCTTTCACTCAAAAAATCTTCGGCAAAATCACCATCAAAACTGTCGCCTCCAACCCTTTCCCACGCCCAAAAAGTGGCGGTGGTTGGC
>DLGO01000024.1 GCA_002482725.1 Bacteroidetes bacterium UBA7692
AAAAGTTGCCCCATCTGTGCTTAGCGCAGATTTCCTTCAGCTAGGCAAGGATATAGATATGCTGAACCGCAGCGCGGCAGAGTGGATACATATAGATGTGATGGACGGCGTGTTTGTGCCAAATATCTCCTTTGGATTCCCTGTACTGGCAGCCATACGCAAACACACCACCAAGGTGTGCGATGTGCACCTGATGATAGACAGGCCCGAGCGCTACTTTAAACAATTTAAAGAAGCGGGGGCGGATAACATAACCATACACTACGAAGGCAACCTGCACCTGGACTCTATGCTGAACCAGATAAAAGCCCTGGGCTGTACTACAGGCGTAGCACTGAACCCTGCAACACCGGTGAGCGTGCTGAAAGAGGTAGTACACCTGATAGATGTAATACTGATCATGAGCGTGAACCCGGGATTTGGCGGGCAAAAGTTTATAACCTATACCATAGAGAAAGTAAAAGAAGCAGCAGCGCTGATAAAAGAGAAAGGCACCAAAACGCTGATACAAGTGGATGGGGGCGTGAACCTGGAAAATGCACCCGTACTGGCCGCCGCAGGCGCAGCGGTATTGGTGGCAGGTAATGCAGTGTTCGCCACAGCAGACCCGTTGCAAACTATTGAACAACTTTCCTCTATTGAGTACAATAAGTAAACTCCTATCCCGTTTTGCAGCAGATGTTTGAAAAAGAAGTGATTATCCCTCAACAGTTATTTACAAAAAACAAGGCACTATTATGGCTTTTGGCGGGGTTTGTATTCCTGTTTTGCCAGCAAGATGCGTATAGTCAGGTACAAACGGGTATTGTAAAAGGGATAGTAAAGGACAGCGAAGGAAAGCCGCTGATATCGAATATAGTGTTGCTAGAAAACCAGAACATATCTACCAGCAGTAACGATAAGGGAGAATATGAAATAAAGGTGCCGACCGACAGGTCGTACACGCTTGTGTTTACCTCGCTGAATACCGAAGTGGTGAAGCAAAAGATATTTGCTAATGCCAGGAGCATAATAGAGTTGAATATAAAAGCCAAGGTAAAGGTAAACCAGATACCGGAGATAGAAGTAACAGACAACTCTAAAAGAACAGAGGCAGGAAGCGTTGAGGTAAAAGCCAACTCCGGCCAGCTGCTACCCAGCGTAAATGAAAGCATAGAAGGACTGCTGGCGGCACAGGCACTAGGTGTGCAAAAAAACAATGAGCTGAGCAGCAACTATAGTGTGCGCGGCGGAAACTTTGACGAAAACCTGGTATATGTAAACGACTTTGAGGTGTACAGGCCATTCCTGATACGATCGGGTCAGCAAGAGGGATTGAGCTTTGCCAATCCTAACCTGGTGCAGAATATCAAATTCACTTCGGGTGGTTTTCAGGCGAGGTATGGGGATAAGATGAGCTCGGTAATGGATGTTACCTACAAGCGTCCGCAGAAATTCGGTGGTTCGTTCTCAGCCAGCCTATTGGGCCTGAGCGGCCACCTGGAGGGAGCAAGCAAGAACAAGCGCTTTACATTTCTGGTAGGTGTGCGCCAAAGGCTGAGCCAATACATATTGAAAAGCCTGGAAACCTCGGGGCAGTATAGTCCTAACTTCCTGGATGTACAGGGATTTTTCACCTACCAGATAAACCCTAAGTGGAGCATGGAGTTTATATCCAACTACTCCAGGAACAGCTACAACTTTAAACCGGTATCAAGGGAAACAACCTTTGGATACATAACCGATGTAAAGCGACTGACCATATACTTTGACGGGCAGGAGGCCGACAGGTACCAGACAATAATGAATGGGCTGTCGCTGAATTACCAGCCAAAAGACAACCTGAAGCTGAAAATACTGGGTTCGGTGTACCTGAACCAGGAAAGGGAAGCATACGACATATTGGGCGAATACTACCTGAGCCAGGTGGAGAATGACCTGAGCAAAGACAACTTTGGAGATATACTCTATAGCCTTGGCATAGGCGGCCTGCAAAACTGGGCGCGCAATACACTGCACACAGAGGTCTACTATGCAGGATTCCGTGGCTCGTGGATGAAGAAAGGGCACAATGTGCAGTGGGGTGTAGACTACAAAAGAGAGTATATACAGGACAAGCTGAGCGAGTGGAACAGACTGGACTCAGCGGGTTACTCACTACCGCTTTTGCCCGACCACATCGATTTTGAAAATGTGGAGCTGAACAGGACGCTGAAGACCACCAACATCATAAAGAACAACAGGATAGCGGCATTTATACAAGATACATGGAAGTTTGGCGATACTACTCAGTTCAGCTTTACTTATGGGTTGAGGTACAACTATGCTACACTGAACAAGGAAGCATTGGTACTGTCACCAAGGGTACAGTTTTCGGTGAAACCACACATGAAACCAGACATGATATTCAACGTATCGGGGGGATTATATTACCAGCCGCCATTTTACCGCGAGATGCGTAACCTGGAGGGTGTGGTGAATACTAACCTTCGTTCGCAGAAATCGGCACATGCCATAGCGGGTATGAACTATGCCTTTAAAATAGCAAAGAGGCCATTCAGCTTTGTGACAGAGGTGTACTACAAGTACATGTGGGATATGGTGCCCTATGAGTTTGACAACGTGCTGATACGCTACTTTGGCACCAACCAATCGAGGGGATATTCTGCAGGTATAGACCTGAGGCTAAATGGTGAGCTGGCAGATGGCGATGAGTCGTGGATGAGCCTTAGCATCATGAAATCGGCAGAGGATATAGTAGGTGACAAATACACCGAATACTACGACAGCGCGGGCAATACCATACCAAACACCAGGACCTACCAATCGCAGATAAGGGATTCGTCCACGGTGAATCCGGGCTTTATTCCGCGCCCTACAGACCAAAGGGTAAATTTTGCGATGTTCTTTCAGGACCACATACCAAGGTTCCCATACATAAAAATGCACCTGAGCTTGGTGTTCGGCACAGGATTACCATTTGGTCCGCCGGATAATAACAGGTATAAGGATGTGCTTCGCATACCGCCATACCGCAGGGTAGATATCGGATTTAGCGGACAGCTGTGGAACAGGGAATGGAGTAAGAAAAAGGGAAAAGCGTTTGGCAATATACTGAAAGGTGTATGGCTGTCGGTAGAGGTATATAACCTGTTGGGTATATCGAATACCGTATCGTACCTATGGATAAAAGACGTATCGAACAACCAATATGCAGTACCGAACTACCTGACCAGCCGCAGGATAAATGCGAAGGTGGTAGTTAACTTTTAATCGATTTTTCAGCATAGTACCGTGAACAAACTTACTGCTCCCCTCCTATTATTTGCCATCCTGTTCATCCATAGTTTGCAGGCGCAGCTTGTAACACACGGGCCATTGTTTGGCGGTGTTACGGATAGCTCCGCCAAGGCTTACTTCAGGACGGCTAAGCCAATGATGGTAGAATTTCAGTTTAGCCTGGATAGCCTTTTTGCACCTTACAGCAACTTTCCGGTGCAGACCAATGCCACAGAAAACAATGCGGCAATAGTAGAACTGAAGCACCTGAAGCCTGCAACCAAATACTATGTGCGGGTGGAGCTGAACGGCATAATAGATACATTGAGCGGCTCGTTTACCACATTCCCCAAGGCGCAATACAGGGGCAAGCTGGTGTTTGCCACCGGTAGCTGCCAGGAAACGGACAATATGAAAACCTTTGACAGGATAAGGGAATTGAACCCCAACCTGTTTATACATTCAGGCGACTTTACCTATCCCAGCGATGAAATGAATGATGACTACCCGGAAAAATACGAGGCTGTGCAAGAGTCGTACCTGCGTAAATACAATGAGCCAAGGCAAAAGGAAATGCTGCGTAAAATACCGATAGCCTATATGCCCGATGACGATGATGGCTGGGGCAATTCAGGTCGCGTAGCGATAGCAGGCGTAAAATACCGCGTAGATACAGTAGATAGCAAAAAGAAGCTGATGAACAGCTTCCGCCTGGATACATTTAACCAGCAGGAAAGAGACAATTGCATGAAGGCATACAGGGAGCAATTCCCGAGCTATAAGCTGCCTGCTGATGACTCCTACTACCAGAGCTTTGTGGTGGGCAACTGCGAATTCATAATGCTGGATGTGCGCACTACGGCAGATTGCAGCTGCGGGCAGTTTGACTATGACTCGGCCACCAACCACTGGACATTTAACCCGAAGCCGGAGAACCACATAATAGCGCCAAAGCAAATGGCATGGCTAAAAGAAAGGCTGCTGACCTCCAAGGCAGACTGGAAGTTTATAGTGAGCGGTACGGCTTTTAACCAGAACATAAAGCACCTGATAGATATAGGCATTAAAATGCAGGATGTGGTAGTGGGTGCCAGGGGCTCCAAGGCCACGGGCTTTCGCCTGGCTGCATCATGGAGCTACTATTGGGCGGGTTACAAACATGACTCTGAAGAGTTGCTGGGCTTTATAAAAAGCAATGGTATAAAGGATGTGATAGTGGTGAGCGGCGACTCGCACCACAGCGTAATGGACAATGGCGTAAACGGTGGGCTACCGGAGATAAACGCCAGCGGCCTTAGCATACCTGGCACCATACTGGCAAGCTATATGGATAAGCTGAGCCTGCTGGTAAACTACCCGCGTGTGAAGAAATACCTGTGGAATGGCGGCGGCAGCGGCCTGGGGAACAAGAACTTTAAGGATATGTTTGGGGTGATAGAGGTGGATGGCAATAAGGAGGTACTGCTGAAAATAGTAGATGAAGATGGCGCTAAAGTAACGGAGATGAAAATACCGCACTCCACACAGCCCGGGAAAAAGGCGCCTAAAAAGAAACACTACCAGAAGAGGCTGGAGCGGCTGTATGGCAAGAAGCCCAGTGCATGGATGAAGTTTATAAAGGCAATGGCGAGGTTGAAGTATAAGCCGTAAACGAATGAAAGATTGGGATCTTACTTTTTTGGGAATTACTACCGTTGTTTTTGTGGTAATGGTGGTGTGTGTTGGGATATTTTTGGGTGAATGAGAAATAGTGGAGAAGGGTCGATTTGTCGACAAGGGCGTATGCAATACGCCCCTACAAATACACCATACGGGTTTATGGAAACTTCACTGCCATAACCGTAGACCTTGGACATGTTTTGAACATTTGTAGGAATCGCCTACGCTGAGAAAGTGGCTCGTGTTAGAAGTTCTACCTTTTACCAAATATTCGTAATATTCTTTCTAGCCATGACATTTTCTCTTTTGCAGGGTCGATTATTTCTTCTTCCCAAGACCCATCAGCTCTTCGGGTAGCCCTGACATTTCCGATTTCAAGAACCTGTCCTTCACCATGACTAATAAACTCAACCAAATCTTGAGTTGTCCAAATTATTTTTTTTGTATCTGTTAATTCGATTGAAATCGCATAGTCAATCTCTGCCTTACCAATATATTCAATATTAGTCATAGAAGGCGTTGTGAATCCCAAGCAAGTCCCATACAAAGTAGCTACCCCTGCGTTTCTTGTGGTTTCATTTTCCACAAATTTCACTTTATCTCCAAATTCTATAATCATGGTATCATTAATTGCCTTAAATATTCAATCTTATATAATCAATAACCTGATTTTGAGCAATTCATGTTTGATGAAACGCCTACTAAATTATTTATTGTGCCCAATTGTTAGTTCCTATATTCAAACAAAAATCCCACAAATCAAGGTTTTTAAATTGTGGAGGATAACGGAGTCGAACCGATGAACTGCTAAACAGCCTTTGAATCCGATGTTTTGGTACATTTGTCCAACAGAAAATGTATTAATTAATACAGAGCTGATATTAGAATACAAACATAACAAATGGGATTAATAGCGGTAGAGGGATTGCAGTTTTATGCGCACCACGGGTACTACGAGGAGGAGAAGGTGCTGGGGGGAAAGTATACGGTGGATATATATATGCAGATGGATTTTGATGAGGCGGCGGAGACTGACCTGCTGAAGAATACGGTGGATTATGAGCAGGTGTACCGCGTGACCCGAAAGGAAATGGAGGTACATTCCAAGTTGATAGAGCATGTGTGCAGGCGCATAGCCAATGCCATAAAGCAACAGTTTCCCGAAATAAAGCATCTGAAAGTGAGGGTAAGCAAGCATAGTCCACCACTTAAAGTACACGTAGACAGGGTATTTGTGGAGATTGAGCTATAGGTTTGTTGGCACCGTTTTTTAGCATATTCCATAAATATTCCTATGAAATTTATCTACGCTATCGCTTTTTTAGCCGGTATTGGTCAACTGAGTGCGCAACCCGGAACTACTAATATGACCCCTGTGCAAAACGAAGTGCTACAGGAGGTACCGGTAGAGATACCCGCTAAATTCCAATCCAGTTTCAGTCCGCAGAAAGTTTACCTGCCACCGGGCTTCAAAGCCAGGGTATTTTACTCGGGTGGATTGAGCAGGCCAAGGTTTATGACCTTCAGCCCAAATGGTGTACTGCACTTTTCGGATATGGGCTCGGGCAAAATATATGCCTTGCCTGATGCCAATAAAGACGGCATAGCTGATACATTGATAACGGTGGCCAGTGGCTTTAGCAATAACCACGACCTAAAATTCTACAATGGCCATCTATATGTAACAGAGGAGCGCAAGGTTTGGAAGTTGACCGATGGCAACAATGATGGCATTTACGAAAGCCGTGTGATATTTATAGATAACATAGCTGCCGGAGCCGTACAGCCGGGTGGTGGCCACACGACCAGAACGTTGGTATTCGACTCGCTTAACCAAAAGGCTTATCTATCTATCGGCTCTTCATGCAACGTATGCCGCGAAAACGAAAGGGCAATAATAGAACAATACAATGCGGACGGCAGCGGTAGAAGGACTTTTGGCTCGGGCATCAGAAATGCTGTGGGCATGACCCTGCACCCGGTTACCAATAAGCTATGGGCCAACAATAACGGAAGCGACCAGCAGGGCGACAATACACCGCCGGAGTGGACAGACATAGTACGCGACAATGGTTTTTACGGCCATCCATTTGCAAACAGTAACCAGGTGTACTTCGACTTTAATGCTCATGCCGACTATCAGGCACTGCTACCGATTACTAAAAATGACAGCGATAGGGTGAAAACTATGGTAGAACCCGCAGCCCTTTTTCAGGCGCACAGTGCGCCTATGGCTATACAATTCATGAATAATGCAGTGCCAACCAAATACCGCAATGGTATACTGATGGCAATACACGGCAGCTGGAACAAAACTGTAATGACGGGCCATAAGCTGATATACATGGACCTGAGCAGCGCACAGGATACTACGGTAAATTTCATCTCTGATTTTTGCACAGGCTTTTTGACAGACTCCTTCAACAAAACAAGGTGGGCAAGGCCGGTTGGACTGGCGGTAGATAAGTCGGGTAACATCTATATGGGTTCTGATGACCTGAGCAGGTTTATTATGATCATATACCAAGATGGTACTACGGGCATAAATGAAGAGCAGGGTTTTAAAGATCAGTTGAAAGTGTACCCAAACCCTGCGAGTAGTGTAGTATTTCTGCAAAGCGAAGCATTGCCGACAAGTGTAGAGGTGAGCCTGAGCGATGTGAATGGCAGGGCGGTTTGGCACAAGCAACTAATGGCAAATGCAGCTGTAACGGAGCGAATAGATACGCGTTCGTTTACACAGGGTATTTATTTCCTGAAGATCAGCAACCGGGAGTTTACAGAGGTGAGGAAGGTGATGGTTGAGTAGAATTTTTAGAGCTATTCAACAACATTTAGATGGTTAACACACGCAGGGTTTGGCCGGTTTAGTTTTTTCTTGCCTTACTTTTTGCCTTGACATAGAAGTTGAATTAACCCATACCAGTAATTTGTTTATCGCATTTTTCGGCTGCAACTGCGTCAGATTTTCTTGTCAGAGGTATTCCCACTATGACTTCAAAAATCTTTCTTGTTTCGCTCTAAAAATTGCAGATAAACATTCTTACCGTATGAGATTAACTCAACTTCTCGTAAAAAAAGTCAAGGACGGCTTCCTTGTCTAAGGCTGAACGATTGACGTGCTTTTTCCTAAAACTTTTTAAACTCGCCGGAACATTAGGCGCATAGTTCATTTCAAGCCTTGGGCTCTACAGAAAAAGTTTATTAACGGAAAAACCACACAATCGTTCGAGCCACCAAGGAAGCAAAGTCCACCGGGTCGATATAGGTATGCCTTGTCGTATATTGTTACAAATAGTTGCAGTAGGCGTTTTTCACCTTTTATACTGCAATAAGGCATGATTTCGATCGTTATCCACACAGTTATTAGAATAAAATGTAAAAAGGAAAATTCCTTTTTGAAAAGCGGATAATTGGCGTTAATTTTAAGTAACCAACCGAGGAATTGAAATATGTACGAAGAAGAGTTTTTTGACGAGGAGTTTGGTGAAATAATGGAGCTGATCCAACAATACGAGGCAGCTTTAAAAGAGAATAAGTCCCCCTATTTTGACCAAAGCAATTACGAAAGGATTGCGGCTTACTACCATGACAACAGGGAATTTAAAAAAGCCCTGAACGTGGTGGATAAGGCATTGGAGCAATACCCATTCAGCAGTGAGTTTTTGCTGCAGAAGGCAGAGCTATTGGGCGAGCAGAATAAACCGGATGAAGCATTGGAAGTGCTGGGATATGCGGAATCGCTAGATCCAAGCAATGTAGATGTGGCGCTGATAAGGGCAGATATATACTTGTATAAAGGTGAGCACGATATTGCTTTGGCCGAGATAAACCGTGGCCTGAAGCTGGCTAACGAAAATGATGAAAGGTGCGAACTGTACCTGGAAATGGCGGATGTTTACGAAGACCTGGAGCAGTATTACGAAGTAATCGACTGCCTGAAAATGGCCATAAAGCAGGATCCGGAGAACGAGGAAGCACTGAACCGCATTTGGTTTGCGTTTGAACTGACCGAGCGTTTTGAGCAGAGTGTAGCCTTCCACAAAGAGCTATTGAACAACCATCCATACAATTTGCTGGGATGGTTCAATATAGGCCATGCCTATACAGGATTGAAAAGATATGACGACGCGGCAGAAGCATTTGAGCTTTCGCTTGCTATAAACGAGGAATTTGAACCAGGGCATACGTGCCTGGGTGATGTCAAATTCCTGAAAGAGGATTACCACAGTGCAATAACAAGCTACCTGGAAGCTATCAAGCTGATAAAACCTTACAAGGAGCTTTTCCTGAAAGTGGCGGAGTGCTACGAAAAGCTGGAAGACAATGGGAAGAGCAGGGCTTTTTTGCGTAAGGCGATTGGCGTAGACCCTTATTACGATGAGGCTTTTTACAAAATAGGTGAGTCGTACAAAATAGATGAGGAGTGGCAGAAGGCTATCTCTTCGCTGGAAAGGGCGCTGAAGCTGAGCAAGGATAATGTGGAAAGCATGAGCGCGCTGGCCGAGGCTTACCTGAATGGTAATGAAGTGGAAAAGGCGGTGGAGCTGTTTGAGCGGATACTGGAAGTGGACCCGAAGACAAAGACCAACTGGCTGAACCTGGCTGCGGCTTACTTTGAGATAGGTAGCCACAGGGAGGCGTTTGTGGTACTGAATGAGGCGAGCGTGAAGTTTGAGAAGGATGCAGATGTGTTCTATATAAAGGCTGTGTTTTACCTGCAGGTGGGCAACAGGAATGAGGGTTTGGTGAACCTGGAGAAGGGGCTGCTGCTGAGCTTTGAGGACCATGAGATGATATTTGAGCTGGATGAGAATCTGGTGAATGATGAGTTGGTGCTGCAGATGATAGACCAGTATTCGTAAGGGTGGATAAGAATGCTTCAACAACCTTGAAAGGTTTGAAAATACGCAGGGTTTGGTCAATATGGTTTTTTCTTGCCTTACCTTTTCCTTGATGAAAAGGTAACCAAAAATCAAGCGCTGTATTTTCTTTTTAAGGCTGCAAGGGCAAGCCAGAAACCGAAACTGCACAAATCTGCGCAGTTACTTTTGTCGATAATTCAGGAATATGTGTTGGCTCCGTGTGCAGAATTGATCCGGTTTCTGGCTCTCCCTGCGAGCCAAGAAAATAAGGCGCATGGGTCGATATATGAAGGAGTGGTTGCGCATTGTCTTTTTCTAAAGCCAACAATAGGGATGGACTTATCGTTGCACAAAAACAATCTTCCAAGCACCTGTGGTGGAGATACTTTCAAGATTGTATTGAAGGTTGTTTGCCCGAATGAAAAGTTTGGGTTGGTGAAAAGCGATAGCATGTATATGTTGAGATTAATGGATTCAGGTAAATTGAAGAAAGGGATATGTATTGTTTAATGGTTTTTGCTAGTGAATCAGACCACTTATGAGGCTGTGAAAAGAAGAGTTTAGCTACAATGGGAATGCGCACATACATACTGCAACATAAGTATAAAATTGCCGGATTGGGAGTTTCTATATTGCTTGTTTGTTTTGGCTGCTGGTATTTATTTCATGATAAGATGATAGAAAAGGATGTAGCTATCCGATTTTTCTATGTAAGGTATTCGTGCGATGAAACGAGATTTTGGGATTACCATTGTGATAGGTATGAAGCGAGGAAAATTATAAGTGCAAAGAGAGATTACGCCAGATTACTTGGGCAAATATTGCCTGTTAAGTTTGCCAATAGTGAAATAGAAAATCTTGTGGAGCATGTGTATAATACCAATCGGGTGTATTTTGTATTTGAAGGGGATATAATGATGACAAGGAAGAAAGAATATGTATTTTATGTAAAGGATGGGTATATAGAAGAGTATGATTGACAACGATACAAAACTGCTATCCCGGCTCACTGCGATACTGACCCAGCTGCAGACGAAGCGGCTGTTGACGGCTACGGAGCTGGCAGGGAAGTATGCGGTAAGTGTGAGGACGATATACCGGGACATAAGGGCGCTGGAGCAGTCGGGAGTGCCGATACTGACAGAGGAGGGAAAGGGCTACACGCTGATGGAAGGGTACAGGGTGCCACCGGTGATGTTTACCGAAAATGAGGCTAATGCACTGATAACGGCTGAGCAGCTGATATTGAAGAATAAGGATGCCTCATTTGTGCGGAACTATACCGAAGCGGTAAGCAAAATAAAGGCAGTGCTAAGGCACAATGTAAAGGATAAAACAGAGCTGCTTTCGGAGCGGACAATGTTCAGCCAAAACGTAAACAGGGAAAGGAACAGCAACAACCTGTCGGAGCTGCAGGCTGCGCTTACTAACTTCTATGTAACGAAAATTGAATACCGCAATGAGGCCAATAAAGCATCGAGCAGGTTGATAGAACCCTTTGCACTGCTGAGCACCCAAGAAAACTGGCTGCTGGTAGCCTGGTGCAGGATGCGGAAGGAGTTCCGGTTTTTCCGGCTGGACAGGATAGCGAAACTACAAGTGTTGGGCGACAAATTTGCCCCGCATAACATGACGCTGCAGGAGTATTTTGACAAGTACCATTAAATTGTTTTGGCACCCCTGACATAGGGCTGTCACAAGCTCGATTTAGCTTTGCATCATAATAAAAAACAAAATTATGATCGGACAATTAGCAAACCTGAATTGGATAAGCGTGTTAATCTCATTTGTGGTGTATTGCGTGCTGGGGGGCCTGTGGTTTACCCTGTTTTTCAGTAAGCCCTACAGGATATCGCTGGGCAAGGAAAATGAGGTGCTGCCGAATAAGCCTATTTTTATAATAGGTCCTGCGATATGCTCTTTGGTAATGACCATAACTACAGCGGTGCTGATGCATGCGCTGAACATAAACTCGTACAGCGGAGCGCTGGAGTTGGCGCTGGTGGTGGGTATAGGGTATCTGGTGGCCAATACGGTAAACATTGCCATAAACCCAAACATACCACGACCGATACTTTATAGTATCATCAGCGGGTCGTATCATTTAGTGTTAATAGTGATAGTAAGTATGATATTAGTAGCGATGAAATAACATGACAGTAGAGAAAACAGAAATAGAAACCTTTTGCCCGGCGAGCCGGCAGGAGTGGGGGCAATGGCTACAGGAGCACCATGGTACAAAGCAATCTATATGGGTGGTGTACTATAAGAAGAACTCCGGCATTGCCTCTATGGCCTACAGCGACGCGGTGGATGAAGCCCTGTGCTTTGGGTGGATAGACAGCACCAGGAAAACGCTGGATAGCGAGTCGTTTATCCAGTTTTTTTGCAAGCGCAAGCCAAAGAGTGTATGGTCGAAGGTAAACAAGGCAAAGGTGCAGCGGCTGATCGAAGAAGGGCTGATGATGCCCGCAGGACTTGCCAGCATAGACACAGCCAAGCAAAACGGCTCATGGACGATATTGGACGGTGTAGAAGAGCTGGAAATGCCCAAAGACCTTGCCAAAGCATTTAAAAGCCATCCCGGCTCTAAGCAATACTTCGCCGGGCTGAGCAGGTCTGTAAGAAAAGCTATATTGCAATGGCTGGTGCTGGCTAAGCGCCCGGAAACGAGGCAAAAGAGGATAGCCGAGATAGCAGAGCTTGCGGCACAGGGTAAGAAGCCGAAGCAGTTTTGAGGGAGTTTTGCCGTGTAATATTTTCCTCACTTTTTCGTGGTATTGGATTTGAGGGAAACAAATTGAAAAGAGGGAAAGTATGGGGCGTATTTTATTGGTCGGACTGATGGCATTAGCTTGGGTATGTTGTTATGCCTCATCTGCACCCGGCACCAAAGCCAAGAAGGCTGCTGTAAAAAGCATATAGAAAAGCACTTTCCTTACCAATTAACCTATCCGCAAAAGCACAACAGAAAAAGCCTGTCGCAGTTTGGATACGACCTGTATTTATCGAGAGCTCATATATATGCTATTACACAATTTATAAAACCAAGTAAGTTCGGTACCCACTCGTACAGCAAGCCAAATAGGAAGGAAAAAAACGGGTCGCTGTATACCTGCCGAGGCGGCTTTATAGACTTTGCGCACATGCGCTGCGCTGCGGATTGGACTGTTTATATAGCTTTCAGAATATTGGATGGCGATACGGTGATTGAGCTGCCAGATGAGTCGGGCAAATTAAGCATAAGCTTTAAAGGAGCCTCTGCTTTGCTATTAGAGGACATAACCGCTATAGCACAGAAAATAGCCTATGAGCGATTGCTGTGGCACGAAGCAGCGAGCTGGTATTACCACTACCCAAACCACATAATAGGGGAGCAGCAGTCGGCATTTACACCAGAGGATCTGTACTCCAACTTTTTGGGAACCATGGTGGGCAGGAATATAGCACTGAAGGTTATGAAAAAGCTGGATGAGCGACCCTTTAAAACGATAGCTACGGAGGAAATAGCGAAGATGATAGCTGGCCTGGAGCCTGTGAGCAGCACAGCAAAGAGCAAAATGGCCTACGATATAGTAGACCGCTACAAGCAGCTACAGCTACCAGAGGAGCAGCGCAACAAGGATATATGGTGGGACCGGGGAATGGTGTTTACAGACCCGCGCTACCAGTTTAAACGCAACATGCATACAGGGCCTGAGCTGACGCCATGGACAGTGCCGGGTCAGGAGTAGGCAGGCTGTAGCGCTGATGCCAAAGTGCAAATAAACCATGTTCCCAAACTACATCAGCCGGCAAATCCCTGAACAGTTATTATCTGTTCCGTATAGAGCCATCTTCTGAACTTTTCTATTCAAAGGGAACACATAAGCCACTCCATCCGCCATTCGGAAGCTTTGATACCAGGGATTTTGACAAGGTGATAAAAGTAGTAGCCAATGAGATGGAGAAAACGCTGCTGCCTGATTTTGACAAGCGGGATAAACAAGACCCTGTGGTTAAATTTGAGCATGTGAAGCGGGTGTTTTTCCGTTAAGGCAAGGACGCTTTGGTTACTCAGTCGGTACTATAGTAAAAATACAGAAGTAGTAAGAAGTGCACGGCTATCTATATCCGCACGCTCTTGTTAGTAGTAAATATCCTCACCACCAAAAACTGATTAAAAAAACCTTTTCACATTTTTTAGAAGCCATTGAAAGTGTTGGTAGTGTTAGGTTTAAAGATGTTAGTGCATTTTGCCGCCTTTTTTGCTAGA
>DLGO01000090.1:0-12573 GCA_002482725.1 Bacteroidetes bacterium UBA7692
TTTTTATTAAAGCTCTTGTCTTAACTGACAAGAGCTTTTTTTTTGCCCCCAAGTCTCCTACTTCCCTTTTATTCTATCCCCCTTTTGCTACTTTCGCCGCTGTTAATTCTACTACCACCCGGCAATGAGCGCAGTAACCAGGCAATACAAGCTTCTTAACTTCTTTTCCTTTTATCTGTGTGGACTGGTCGATACGATCTATCCTAATCTTTGTAGGGGTTGTGGTAATTCATTGGCTACTGCGGATAATAAAATTTGCCTGAGTTGCTTGTCTACCTTGCCTCTTACAAACTACCATACTCAACCGGGAAACGAGCTGGAGATTAAGCTGCAGGGCCGTTTTATCTTCGACCGCATTTTTTCTTATGTACGCTTCACAAAGGGCGGAGTGGTTCAGCAGTTGATCCATTCTTTTAAATACCGCGGAGAAAAAGATATCGCTATTTTCTTTGGCGAAGAGGTGGGAAGTATTATTTCTAACGCTAAGTGGAACACAACACCGCCCGATTATATCGTTCCCGTTCCACTCCATTGGAAAAGATTCAGGGAGCGGGGCTACAATCAGGCACATCAATTTGCTATTGGCATGCATGCTAAGTGTAATATTGAAGTAAAACCTGACTTGCTGGTGCGCAATGTGTACCAGGAGAGCCAGACAAAGCGCGACCGCTTTGGTCGTTTCGAAAGTGCTTCCGGGGTTTTCTCTCTCAATACTACAGAGGATCTGCAAGGTATGCACATCCTGGTGGTCGATGATGTACTTACTACAGGTTCCACTATTGAGGCATGTGTGGATGCATTTAAGGGAATCGATAATCTTACCATTAGTGTTTGCACCATAGCTTCTGCCTGATGAAAGTATTCTGGGCAAAATATCAGGCCATCCGGCTACTTATTCCTTTTATGTTGGGCATAATAGCCCATATCGTTTTACCTGCGGCCATAATAACAGCACTTTCTCTATGGCTAATTTCAGCTGTATCAATATTATTCTATATAGGGTACAAGAACCCGGCCATATTGTTCAGCTTTAGATTTGTGGCAGGCGCATTGGTTTGTCTGCTGCTTGGTTCCACTGCCTATTTGCTCACCTATCTTCATACCCAATCTTTTTACCATAGTCATTTCTCCGGGTACTTACAGGCATCCGAGCAAAAAGTTATCGGTACCATAGCTGAACCAACTACGGAAAAAAATAAGTACACCCGCTTTACCCTTAATGTAACACAGCTATATAGTCAGGGAGTATGGAGGAATGTATCAGGCAAGCTGATCGTATCTCTTGAAAAGACAGACGCCAGTAAAAAACTGGTCTATGGCGACCAGCTAATACTCTCCGGTCCTATTACTAATAGCAAGCCGCCAATGAATCCGGAAGAGTTTGACTATAGGAAGTACCTTGCTTTCAAGAATATTTACCAGCAGCTCAGGGTGAAAGATGGTGAATGGGCAACCACCGGAGTCAACAATGGCAATATAATTCTTGGCAGGATTTACTCCCTGCGCTCACTATTCCTTGAGCAGCTCACCCAGCATGTCCGCGACCCAAATTCTTTTGGTGTGGCTAGCGCCATCATGCTTGGCTACCGCGATTATGTTACTGCAGAAGTCAATCAGGCTTACACTTCATCAGGTGCTTTACATGTATTAAGTGTAAGCGGGCTGCATGTAGGTATTGTATATGTAGTGCTCAATTTCCTCCTGTTCTTTATGGAGAAATCAAAGCGTCTGCGCATAGCAAAGGTGATCTTCATTATAATTTTTATCTGGTTCTATGCATGTATTACAGGTCTATGTCCTTCTGTATTGCGCTCTGCCGCTATGTTCTCTATCATAGCCATCGGCAAGCTATTCGACAGGCACCGCAACATGCTCAATATTATTGCAGCTTCGGCGCTCATATTGCTTATCTATAATCCATACCTTATCACAGATGTGGGCTTTAAGCTCAGTTACCTCGCGGTAGTTGGCATAGTCTACCTGCATGAGAAAATCTATAAGTCTATACCCATAAAGAACAAGGCCGGCGATTGGATATGGAACCTTACTGCTGTTTCTATTGCGGCCCAGCTCACTACTTTCCCGCTTAGCTTGTTGTATTTCCATCAGTTCCCTACTTACTTTCTCTTCAGCAATCTTGTAGTTATTCCTTTAGGCAATCTGGTGCTTTACCTGGGTATGGCGTTATTCAGTGTGGCACCTGTTAAAGCCGTAGCCGATGTGGTAGGTGCCTGTTTTGATTGGCTTATTTGGCTCCTTAATCAATTCATATTCTTCATAGATAAACTTCCTTACTCCATATTCAAGGGCATTACCATTACAGGCTTTGAATGTATCCTTATCTATATCATTATTCTCCTTTCGGCCTCTCTTCTTCGAGAGAAACGACCAAAGATTTTGATAGCAACCCTGGCATTCACTTTAGTGCTTGCTGTTAGCTTCAGCATCACTTATATACAACACGAGCATCAGCAAAAACTAATCGTCTACAATGCAGGCCGCACAAAGGCTTTGGCTGTAATCAAGGGCCGGAATGCCTTCATGGATTTTGATGAATCCTGGCAGGCAAATGAGAGTAATATGCTCTATCACATCCGGCCTCATTTCTGGCAAATGGGTATTGACAAAGAACTCCGTTTCAATACCTATATAGATGCCACCCAGCTACCATTTGGCAAGGCATTTGTCGTAAATGGCAAAAGGGTAATTCTGGTCGACCAGCCCCTCAAGGTTGCTGACTATACAGGCCAAAAACTAGCTGCCGATATTGTCATTTTTTCCGGCAATGGCCACATAGATACTACTGTATTTGACCGCTTGATTGCTCCGGCTCAGGTTGTGCTTGATTGCTCTGTCAGCAAAAAGAAAGCCGCGCTACTTTTTAGCCATTACACTACTATCGGTACCCACATTTGGGATGTGTCAACCCAGGGTGCGTTTGTGCTCGATGTATAGTGTTTTACTTTCTGCTGCTCCAGTTTATGATTTTGCATTCCGGTATCGCATCCCTTATTTCTACTGCCTTATCACGGGTTACGCCGTTATAGCTGATATCCACCAGCGTCAACGCTTTCAGGCTTTTCAGTTTATCCATATCTTCGGGTTTGTTCAGTCCTTTGTTCACCGATATGTTTAGCTCTTTAAGCAGTGTCAGACTGCTGATACCGGTAGGCAATGCGGTAATCTCATTTGCCTTTACATCCAGTATCTCCAGTTGCTTCAGGTTGCCGATAGTTGCAGGTATTGCGGCCAACAGATTACCCCGCAGGTTCAATGTTTTCAGTGCAGTAAGGTTGCCCAGGCAATCTGGGGCCACCTCTATTACATTGTCTTTAAGTGAAAGCTCTGTTAGGTTCGTCAAGCTGCATATTTCAGCAGGTATGGCTTTCAGTTTTTTGTCAGGGGTATTGAAGAAATTGCCATCCAATATCAGCGTCTTCAACTTCTTCAGGTTGCTGATTTCGGGAGCTATTGTTGCCAGTATATTATTTCCCGCATTCAGGTATTCCAAAGATGTCAGGCTCCCAATCTGCGCAGGTAGCGTTCCTATCAGGTTCAGTCCTACATTCAGTGTTTTCAGGTTGCTCAGCTTATAAACCGTAGCAGGTATTTCACTCAGCTTATTCCTGTATAGACTCAGGTAAGTCAGGTTTTTGCACTCTGCCAATGAACTTGGTACAGTAGTCAGTTGGTTTGCCCTTTGCCCGGTAGAAGAAGCGCTCAGGTTCAGCGTATCCAGTTGCTTTAACTGTCCTATTGTAGCAGGCAAAGCAGTAATCAGGTTACCTGTCAGGTGCAGCGATTGCAGCGATGTAATTGTTGCCAGTTCTTCCGGTAGTGTTTCCAGTAAGCAGTCATTTAGTATCAGGATTTTCAACCCTGTATTTGCCTTTAGTGTAGTGCAAATTGCTGCCAGGTTCAGTGCAAAGTTCTGTGAGAAATCTATTGAGCTCAACGCACTCAGTTTGCCGAAAGAAGCAGGTAACGGCTGTATGTTGTTGTTACCAAGGTTCAGCGTTTTGAGCGAAGCTACATTTCCTACACTTTCATCAAGTATAGTCAGGTTGCTGCCTGCAAAGTTCAGGTTGCTTACATTCATTTTGCTTAGTGCTTTCCATACTACTTCATCAGGTAAGTACGAGCTATGCTCCAGGTTCAGCGTCTCCAGTTTGCCTAGTCTGCCAAAGCTTTCCGGTATGGTGGCAAAAGTATTATCCTTCAGGTTCAGTGTAGTTATTCCTTGCAGCCTGTCTATGTTTGTGGGTAGGTTTTTTATAGCGCAGCTTGGCAGGTTTACTGTCTTCAGTTTAGGCAGTTGTGCCAGTTGGTCTACAAGCTTGCTCATGTCCAGTGCTGTGCACCTCAGGCAAGAGAAAGTCTCCACATTTTTAAGCCTTGTGAAGTCGGGTAATGTGGCATTCGGGTACCTGAAAAAAGATAGTGATTTTGTTCCATCAATATCATTCAGCCCGGCGCTTATTATTTTCTCTGCTGCCTGTATGTGTTTTGCAGCATCGCTTTTGGTCTGTTCGGCATATTGTATTGCTACTACAGAGTCCAGTTTATCTTGTGGCAGGTCCAGTAATTCTTTTTGGCCAAATGCCTGTGCCGCGCAAAATACAGAAAGGGAAAAAACTAATTTCTTCATGCTCTTTGGATATATAATTTCTTGTTTGGTTTAAAGTAACGCTGTATAGTGGTTTTAATGTTGTTTTTCGCTGAGCAGTAACTCCAGTTTCTCTGCAAATAAATAAACATCTTGAAATGAATTATACAAAGGCACCGGTGCCACCCTTACTACCCCGCCATGTTTGGCATCCTCAGGTTTTCTCCAGTCACATATAAAGTTAGCTGCAGTCAGGTGGTCAAAAATGTCCCTGCCATTATCTTTTATCATGATAGAAAGCTGACAGCCCCTGCTTTCAGGTGTTATCAGGGTAAATTTATCAGCAGCCTCCGAAGCGGCCAGCATCTCTGCCAGAAACCCCGTCAGCTTTATGCTCTTATTGCGCAATCTTTCTACACCTGCCTGGTCAAATAGGTCCAGTGCTGCTTTGTGCGCTGCCATGCTAAGCACAGGCGCATTGCTCAGTTGCCAGCCACCTGCTCCTGCCATGGGTACAAAGTGCTTGTTCATGTTAAACCTTCCAGTTTCTTCCACTCCCCACCATCCTGCAAATCTCGGCAGGTCAAAGTTTTTGTGGTGGCGTTCATGCACAAATACACCGCTTACTCCACCAGGCCCGCTGTTCAGGTATTTATACGAGCACCATGTAGCAAAGTCTACATTCCATTCATGCAGCTTCAGTGGTATGTTGCCTATAGCATGTGCCAGGTCCAATCCTATTGTTATGCCGTGCTCACTGGCTTTTTTCGATATGGCGTCTATATCAAAAACCTGCCCGCTGAAATAGTTTACTACACTGAACAGAATAAGGGAAAGCTCGTCTTTGTGCCTATCTATCAGCGCCAGTATGTCCTCTGTCCTTATCTCATATTCGCCCTCGCGCGGCGTAGCTTCTATTATGGCTGTTTTCGGGTCATAGCCATGTAGTTTCACTTGCTGTTCCATAGCGTAGTAGTCGCTCGGGAACTCCTTTGCCTGCATCAGTATTTTATACTTTGCAGCAGTAGGCCTGTAAAATGATACCAGCATCAGGTTCAGGTTTACTGTCAGCTGGTTCATCGCCACTACTTCCTGCTCTTTTGCGCCTGTTAGTTTTGTCAGTGGTTTGGTAAACAGGTGGTGGTAAAATAGCCATGGGTTCCTCGCATCGTGGTGCCCGTGTACGCCCAGCGTGGCCCAGTCTTCCAGCTCCTGTTGTATGTATTTCGATGTGTTTTTTGGTTGAAGCCCCAGTGAGTTGCCGCACAGGTACACTACCTCTTTGCCACCTGCTTTTGGTATAAAAAACTGCGCCCTGAAATCTTTGAGCTCGTCTGCCTCATCCAATTTCTTTGCCTGGGCTATATATGATGTGTTCATTAAAGGAATGTATTGTGCTGCGAATGTATCAATGATTAGCTACAATCATTTTATTAGAAATTTGTCCTCGGTTTCATCCAGCCAGCGCAGGGCATTAGAGAACAGAAGGTTCTCTTTCACGCCTTTTACCATGCGCATGCTTTCTATCAGTTTGCCCGGTACCGCCTCGCCTAGCGGAAAAGGATAGTCACTGCCCAGGCATATATTTTCTTTACCCATTACATCTATCAGGTAGCGCAAAAACTTGGCATCATGCACCAGCGAGTCTATATAGAACCTGCCCAGGTATTCCTTGGGGTTCACATCATTGTCTATGGCTGTCAGGTCAGGGCGTACTTTGTAGCCCTGCTCTATGCGGCCTATGCCTGATGGAAATGCCCCGCCACCATGCGCAAACGCAATCCTTAGTTTCGGGAACCGCTCAAATACACCTCCGAATATCATGCTGCATATTGCCCTCGATGTTTCGGCAGTCATACCCACCAACCATGGCAGCCAGTACCGGCTCATTTGCTTGGTGCCCAGCATATTCCACGGGTGTACAAACAGGCTCATGCCCAGTTGCTCGCACGCAGCGGATATCGGAAAAAATTGCGGCTCGTTCAGGTTCAGGTCATTCACATTGCTGCCTATTTCAACGCCCCTCAGGCCTATCTTTTTGCAGCGCTCTATTTCTTTTACTGCCAGTTCCGGTGCTTGCATGGGTATGGTCCCCAGCCCTATGAACCGGGATGGAAAATCATTTACCACGCCTGCTATATGGTCATTCAGAAATCTTGAAGTATCCAGGCAGTCCTTTGGCTTTGCCCAATAGTTAAATAGTACAGGTATGGTCGACAGCACCTGCACATTTACTTTATGCCCGTTGCTCTCATTTATCCTTACCTGCGGGTCCCAGCAGTTTTCCTGTATTTCTCTGAAAAACTCATCATCGCGCATCATCCTGGCACAACCTGCCTTGTGGTGGTCCAGGTGTATGAAGCCGCCATAGCCAAATTTATCTGCCCAGCGGGGAAGTTTCTCCGGCAATATATGGGTATGTATATCAATCTTTAAGCACACGGTCGAAAGATAATTGAAAGATTTAAAATGCAAATTAATAATGGCATTACACGCTTAAGTTTAGCTTTGATTAAAATATAGAAACAAATGTTCGATCAACTTTTAACGCTTGTAAAAGAGCAGGCGCAGGAGCTTATTGTTAAAAACGCAGCCGTGCCAAACGAGCACAATGAGGATGCTATAAACGATACGGCCAAAATAATACAGGAAAAATTAGGCCAGGCAGTTGCCGGGGGCAATCTTTCCGATGTTATGGGCATGTTCACCAATGGTGCCAGCAGCTCAAATCCTGTTGTGCAGCAAATAACCGCCGCCCTGGGACCCCAATTGGCAAAGTATGGCGTTACTCCCGAGTCTGCCGCCAGCATTGCTTCCGGCCTCATTCCGCAGATTATGGAGCAATTTGTCAATAAAACCAATGACCCTGCCAACAACCAGTTCAATTTGAATGATATAATCAAGTCCGTTGGTGGTTCATCCGGGGTTGATTTAGGTGGTATAGCAGGCACCCTGCTGAACGGGGATTTGGGTAAAAGCGATATGGGAAAACTGATCGGCGGTTTTTTTGGGAAATAAAATGACCTTAAAAATTATCAAATCGTTATTTCTAGGTTTATATTCGCAATCCTCTGATTATTATTATTTAGTTAAACAAAAAAACAATTCATGCAAATGAAAAAATTACTCGGCACGCTTTTGCTTTCTGCAATAGCATTTGGTGGTGTAGTTGCGCAGCAAATCGAATTTACAGCTCCTGTAAAACAAAAACCAATCCTGAAAATGGCTCCTGGTGTTTTGAAAGGTGTGGCTAATAACAATTCAAGTCGCTCGATTACCAAAAAATTCAATGTGAGCTATGGTGCGCATCAGCGTATTACCAAAAACCCTTCAGATTCTATTGCTATTACATTAGGCCTTGATCTTAATAACAATTTTACAAATGCCACACAGGCTACTACAAGGTATGGTATTGTATTTTTTGACTCTCTTGTTGATATTAACAGTGTAAACAACACCTTTACTTCATATAAGGCTGCAGATTATACATCTACATTAGATACGCTTATTGTAGGTTTTCTTCACGAAAACACTACAGCAAACGAAGACACCATTATCATAACAGTTTTCAACGGAACTACATTTACTACATCTGGTTCAGGTGCGGCTGTTACACTTAATGCACCTACTTTGTGGGCAGATACAATTTATACCAGCACCAGTTCGCCAAAAAATGCAGGCGATTTCACTATTGCCGGTTATCTTCCTAAAGTTACATTGCCAAAGGGCCATACTTTCGGGGTTAAGGTTGACTTTAAAGGTGATACAGCCAACAAATTTAACCTGATCACTACATTTAATAATGAGTGTAATGAGCAGTGTTTTGCAGATACCTTTAAAATACCTAACTCATATTTTTACCTGAATTTTGCCGCTCAGTCCGGCTTTTATCAAACAGCTGCGCTTCAATTCCCGGGTTCAGCTTGCCCTGCAGGTCCTACTTGCAAAAGCTTGTTCCTTTTCGACCAGAACTATTTTATCAATGCTGCTATAAGCGGTGTTCAGGAATGCCATACATTGTCATTCACATCTACCCCGGCGGCCTGTGGCACTTCCAATGGTTCTGCTACAGTTACCCCTACCAACGAATTTGCACCATATAACTATGCTTGGAGCACTACCCCTGCTCAAACAACTGCTACTGCTTCTGGCCTTGCTGCCGGCAAATACAAAGTTACTGTTACTGGTACCAGCGGTTGTGTTACCGTAGATTCAGTTACTATCGTTAACTCTGGTGGACCAAATGCTCCTACTGTTGCTAAAACAGATGTTGTGTGCTTTGGTGGCACTACAGGTACTGCAACTGCAACTGCTGCTGGCGGTGGTACTGCTCCTTATACTTTCGCATGGAGCACTTCACCTGCTCAAACTACAGCTACAGCTACTGGGCTTGCTGCCGGTACTTACTCAGTTACTATCAAAGATGCGTCTAACTGTATCAACACTGCTAATGTTACTGTAGGCCAAACGGCTACTGCGGTAAGTGGTACTACATCTGCGGTTAATGCTAAATGTTTTGGTGCTGCTTCCGGTACTGCTGTTGCAGTAGGTTCAGGTGGTGTAGGTCCATACTCTTACAACTGGAGCTCAACTCCTGCACAGGCAAATGATTCAGCGCTTAATGTTGCTGCCGGTACTTACACGGTTACTATCACCGATAGCAAATCTTGTACTGCTACTAAAACTGTAACAGTAGGCCAGCCTGCATCTGCAGTATCTGCAACCGTTACTACCAACAACACAGCACAAGGCCAACAAGCCGGATCTGCAATAGCAGCTGTTACCGGTGGTACTGCCCCTTATACTTACGCTTGGGATGGTAGCGGTTCTACTACCAACACAGCTACAGGTCTTGGCGCAGGCAGCTACTTCGTATCTGTTACAGACTCTAAAGGCTGCACAGATACTACTAACTTTACTATCTCTGTTATCAGCGGTATAGAGCAGGTAGGTACAGCTTTCTCTGCGGTTAAGGTATTCCCTAACCCGGTTAAAACTGATGTTACCATCCAGGCTACATTGGAGAAAACTGAGAATGTAACTATCGAGGTAATTGACATCACTGGTAAAGTGGTTACAACCAAAGTTATCACAGGTGTAAACTCAGTGAATACTTCATTGAACCTGAGCACTATTGCCCGTGGTACATACACAATTAAATTAAGCACTCAATCTGGTTCTGTTAAAAACCGTATTGTATTGCAATAATATCAGAGGGTTTTCCCTTGCTAACAAAGGCGGCTTGAGCAATCAGGCCGCCTTTGTTATTTTCGGGCCTTATTCCTTTTATTCACACAGTATGAAAGCGCAATCCACCAAACAGTTACTGGCAGCACTTGAAGAAGACCTGCGCAGTGTTGCAGATGAAACGCAAAAGACTGCTATGGAAGCTTATATGCGCCATCAGTTTACCTTCCTGGGTATCAAAATGCCACTGCGCAAAGCAACTACTGCCCCTCATGTCAAAGAACTGTTGAAAGCACCCGACGCCAATCTGGATAAAACCATGAAATGGTTTTGGTCTAAGCCCGAACGCGAGTTTGTATACACTGGCCTGGTCTATTGCCAAAAGGCGCAAAAAATCTGGGCAGCAGACTCCGTAAAGCTGTTCGAATACATGATTACAACACACTCCTGGTGGGATTCTGTCGACGTCATAGCCGTTCACTTCATCGGTGATTTACTGAAGAAATTCCCCGAAATAATGGAAGACACAATAAGCCGCTACAGGAGCAGCGACAATATGTGGCTCAACCGTACAGCCATACTGCACCAGCTAAAGTACAAGAAGGCTACAAATGAGGCGCTCTTGTTCGACATCTGCCTGCAGTTCAAAGGAAGCAACGAGTTCTTTATCCAAAAAGCCATCGGCTGGGCCTTGCGTGAGCATGCTTACCTGAATCCAACATCGGTGAAGGACTTTGTAGAAGATTCGGATTTAAAACCCCTGAGCCGCCGCGAAGCACTCAAGCATTTCGCCTGACCCGTTTTTTTGATGGTATATTTTGCAATAAAAAGTCCTCCCCTCCACTTGTTAAAAAATGGCGGTGGTTGGCGGTGGTTGGCNNTGGTTGGCGGAAATCACGTTTTTTACACCATTTTCAACATGTTAAAATCTGCGGTGTCTGAGAATCCGTATGGTGTATTTGCAGGGGTGACCTGTGTTCGCCCTTGTGTAATCATCGAATGAACTCTGATTTTATCGTTCAATCCCTTTCACTCTGTTTCCTGATGTCAATCCCACTCTCCATTTTGATGGTACTTTCTACACCTATTTCCCATCGCTACCCATTATCCATCAACACTTTACATGCTACATCATGCAGGTAAAACTGACACCCATTTTGATGGTAAAATCGCCCTGCCCTTCATCTTGTCCGCCGTGGTGGGTGTCTCCACCCACCATCACGCGCAAGCAATGTATTGTAACTAATTTGATGGCAACCCTACTCTCCATTTTGATGGTACTTTTTACACCTATTTCCCATCTCTAACCATTACCCCTCAACACTTTACATGCTACATCATGCAGGTAAAACTGACACCCATTTTGATGGTAAGATCTACCCATCCTTCATCTTGTCCGCCTTTGTGGGTGTCTCCACCCACCATCACGCGTAAGCAATGCATACCATCCATTTTTAATGCATACCCACCCATGACACCAAATCTGACACCAACAATTTTTTCACCCGTTTAGTGTCATTTTTCAGCCAATAAAACAATCAACTAATTGATTATCAACGGTATTCCTCCCGTCAAAAAAATGACATCAAAAATTATTTGAATGTCATTTCACTCACCAGCACTCTATACCTGTCCGCCGTGGTGGGTGTCTCCACCCACCATCGAGCGTAAGCAATGTATTATACTCAATTTGATGGTAAACCACCCATGACACCAAAAACTCCCTCATTTTGGTTTTCATAAAACACTAATTCAAAGAACGCGCAGCAGCATACAGCCACCACGCGCAATATAAAAACGGTACATGCTTCCACTCTAGCAAGAAAGGCGGCAAACTTCATTTCGCGCTACAAACCCTTTATTGCCAATGGATCCGAGCCTCTATAAAAAATCTTAAAACCCAAATTCGCACCCTGTTTTACCGGTAAATCTTTTTACCACCCGGCTCCCAATCCCTATTGTATCAAGCTCAGCTTGCTCACCATTTTTTGGTGCCTGGCCTGTGCAGTGCTTATGTCAATTATCACCATATAGGTTTCCTGGTTTTGCAGGGTATTGTTGTACATGCCGTTCCAGCCCTCCTGTATATTGCTCGATTGGAACATCAGCGCGCCCCATCTGTTGTATATCTTTATGTCAAAGGCCTCTACATCGCATGGGCATATCACCTTAAACACATCATTTATATTGTCCCCGTTTGGCGTAAACACATTCGGTACGGCAAACCCCTCTTTGCATACCTGCACAGGGCAGCTATCTGTTATCAGGCTTATGTCCTTCAGTGCCACACACCTTCCCCTACTGGCCGTTGTGCTGTATACGCCTGTTTGCTTTATGTATAGCTCCGACACATACACCATAGAGTCTGTCTTGCCATCATTCCAGCTGAATATCACCGCGCTGCCGCTGCTGTCCGCCACTGCTTTCAGCAATACCGAATCATCCTTGCTGTTGCACACAAAAAACCTGTCTGCTACTAGTTCAAATTGAGGCGTGGTATCCAGGCCTATTGATATACTATCCCTGAATGTACCACAGGCTGTCACAGCCTCTGCCCAATAAGTACCCGGCGCAGCTACGCCAAATGTATTGGCCGTGCTACCATCATTCCATTGCACTGCGCCACCTGTTGGACTGTTAAGTGTGTACCGCACCGAATCGCAAAACGCGGTATCCGGTCCCAACGAAAAATTCTGTACACTAAGCACCGTAATGCTTATGGTATCTGCAGCAGAGCAGCCATCTTTCGTTACACTTACAGAAACAGGTCTTGTAACCGT
>DLGO01000090.1:12705-12900 GCA_002482725.1 Bacteroidetes bacterium UBA7692
TCCCCAAACTAAATACCGGAGGTGCAGCCTGTTGTATCACAATCGTATCGTACAACGTAGTGCATCCGCTGCTGTCTAGCGCAGTATAGGTAGCCGCCTGGCTCACTGTTACCTGGCTTCCGGTTTGCCCCGTGCTCCATATAGTAGCTGCCGATGCGCCTGTTAATACCTTGCTGAAATTAGCGCAATAAGTGG
>DLGO01000047.1 GCA_002482725.1 Bacteroidetes bacterium UBA7692
ACTAAAAGACCATCAAAAGCTATGGAAATCAGCACCATCAAAATGGGGTTGAAATGTGCCATCAGAAACAACGGGGCGTCCGTTGAAAAAGACCATCAATAAGACGGATATGAAAGACCATCAATAAAACGGTAAAAAGCAACACGAAAGTGGTGGATGGGAGCAGACAGAAACCGTTGACAGGAGCGAAGTAACAGGTTAGTGGAATTGGGATGTATGATGATTATTTATAGCTTTAGAATATAAAACAAAAAGCAATATGGTAAAGGAACTATGGCTAAACCTGCCGGTAAAGGATGTAAAACGGTCGAAAGAGTTTTTTGCGCAGATGGGGTTCACTTTTAACCCGCATGGGGAAACGCCAAACTCTGCCTGCATGCTGATAGGGCAGAAGCCGGTAGTGGTAATGCTGTTCGAAGAGCCAATGTTCCGCAGTTTTATACAGGGCGATATAGCCGACACAGGCAAGGGCACAGAATTGCTGATATCCATAGATGCCGAGAGTAAGGAGGAGGTAGACGATATGGCGCGGAAAGCTATAGCTGCAGGCGGCCAGAGCAGCCATAAGCCGACAGATATGACCGACTGGATGTACGGCTGCCTCTTCATAGACCCTGATGGCCACCGCTGGAATGTGCTGTACATGGACATGAGCAAGCGGCCGCTAGGGTAGGATAGGGTTTGGTTATTTTCTGCTAATGGCTTTCAAAAGGCACCATAATAGTATGCAACAGCCGGCCAGGGCTTCAATACTGCCAATTGTGAAAAAGATGATAACTCCCGGCCAATGCATTATTTTAAACAAGGCCCCGGCAGCAAGCATAGCAGTACCCAGCAGTATGAATAATATACCAGGTATTATTAGTTTCGGCATATCAGTAAATAATTGATTGTCTGATTATTGTATGAGGTCTTTATTCCACCCACAGTACCAATCCCTTCAGGTATTCACCCTCGGGGTGGAAGGCGCTAACGGGATGGTCGGCAGGCTGGGTCAGGCGGTGCAGGATCTTTATGTTGCGGCGGCTTTCGATGGCAGCAGCAGTTACTGCCCCTTCAAACAGTTCCTGGCTTACAGCCTGGGAGCAGGAGAAGGTAAACACAATGCCTTCAGGCGCTATTTTGTCGAAAGCGTGCTTGTTCAGCCTTTGGTATGCTTGAAGGGCTTTGTGCCTGGCGCTCTGGTGCTTGGCGAATGCAGGAGGATCCAGCACCATCAGGTTATAATGGTCCTGCTCCACTTCTTTGAAGTAGTGCATCACATCGGCGGTAAGTGCCGTGTGCTGTGGGGTTTCACCGTTCAGGGCCACATTGCGGTTGGTCCAGTCTATAGCTTTAGCGCTGCTATCTACGGATACCACGGTAGCGGCGCCTGCTTTAAGCGCATATACGCTGAAGCCACCTGAGTAGCAAAAGGTATTCAAAACGTTCTTTCCCTTAGCGTAGCGGGCAAGCAGGTGGCGGTTTTCGCGCTGGTCCAGGAAGAAACCTGTCTTTTGGCCCAGTTGCCAGTTTATCTCGAACTGGTGGCCGTATTCGGACACGGTGTTGTTCTCTTCTTCACCTATCAGGTATCCATCGGTTTCCGGTTCCAGGCCCAGAGTGGCGGCACTTTTGCAGTACACGGCTTTTACGCTATGCACTTCCTGCGTTATTGCTTCTGCTATGGCTTGCCTGCAGCGGTACATGCCCTCGCTGTGTGCCTGCAATACGGCAGTAGCGCCGTATACGTCTACTATCAGGCCGGGCAGTCCATCGCCCTCGCCATGTATCAGGCGGAAGCAGTTGGTATCTTCGTTGTCGGTGAGGTGTATGGCCTGCCTTAGCTTGTAGGCAGCGGCGATTTTGGCTGCCACCAGGGTTTCAAAGCTGTCAACTGCCTCGAATGCAAAAAGGCGCACAGCTATGCTGCCATTGGCGTAGTGGCCGGTGCCGAGCACAAAACCGCGCTCGTCCTGCACCTCTACGATGTCTCCGTCTTTGGCTGTGCCTTTTATCTCTTTTATAGCCCCGGAAAAAATCCAGGGGTGAAATCTCCTTACAGCTTCAGATTTGTGCTTGTGGAGGACCACTATTGTGTTTTGCATGGCGCAAAAGTAGGCAAATGAATGATTTGGAGGCTGCCTGAAGCCAACTTATATACATGAAGCAGGTTAAGTGATGGTTAAGTTGCCATCAATTGCCTGTAAACTTATTGTCATTTAAACAGTCAGGGCAGTCAGAATATGGTTATTATATGGTAAATAGCATGCTTTTAGGAGTCGGGCAAAAAAAATATCTACATTTATCTGAAATAAAAATTACGCATAGGATTACTGATAATAAGCGCTTTGTAAAAACATTGTCATAACCTATTCACATATTCACTAACTAGTATTAACACTCGTTAGCTTTGTTTCAATAAAATTTTATTTTTGACGGCTTTTTGTAAACGCATCATTTCGAAAATATGAAGAAATTATACTTGTTATTAGTGTTGGTAATATCGGCTACGGCTATGTTCGCGCAGGGTGGTGAGATATCAGGAAAAATAACTGATGATAAAGGGGAGGACGTAATAGGCGCGATAGTGGCAATAGTTGATGCCACAGGCAAACCAACGGGCAAAGGCGCCCAATCTGATTACGAGGGTAATTATATCATCAAGCCACTTCCTGCAGGTACCTATAACCTGCGCATTTCATATACAGGTTTGCAAACCATACAGTTGAACGGTATAGTGGTAGGTAGCGATAAGATCGTGACCATAAGCAGAAAAATGAAAGAACAAGCTACAGAGCTTGGTGGAGTTGAGGTAATCGCCTACAAAAAACCATTGATTGACTCTAAGGTAACCTCTTCGGTTACTACTATTACAGCTGCCGAACTGGCAAAGAAACCTTCTAAAGATATTGCGGATGCGGCAGGCTCTTCGGGTAGGGTTTACCAGTCGGATAACGGAAAAGGATCTAATATAGGTGGTGGCCGTTTGAACGCCACTGCGATATTCATAGATGGTGTTCGCCAGAACTCAAGTGCTTCTTCCAGTGGTGCGGTGTCCACAGCATCGGTTGCAGAGGTATCTATACTTGCAGGTGGTGTTAGTGCCAGGTACGGTGACGTAACGGGTGGTGTAATCAGCATTACTTCAAAAGGCCCGGCTGACAGGTTTACTGCAGGTGCAGAGGTGCAAACATCTGAAGGCCTGGATGGTTACGGATGGACATTGGGCAACGTTAACTTCTCCGGTCCTGTAGTTAAAGGTAAAAAGAGCAAAAAGCCTATTTTAGGTTTGTTTGGCTCATTTGAGTATCAGCAAAAGAAAGATCCTAACCCTTCAGCATTGGGTGTATGGCAGGTTAATGCAGACAAGCTTGACTCACTGCGCCAATTCCCGCTTCAGAAAAACCCTACCGAGCAAGGTTACAACCTGGCTACGCAAGAGGTGACTATGAAGGATATGTATATCACTAAAATTAAACCTAATACAAAAGAGTTTAACTACCGTGCAAATGCCAGGATAGACATAAAACCTACCGATAATATAGCATTGGCGTTTGGTGGCTCTATCAACTACAAAAAATACAATGACTGGGTAGACAGGTATACTTTGTTCAACTACGAGAACAACCCATTGCGTACAGAAAACAACTACCGTGTTTATGGCCGTATCACCCAAAACTTCCTTGCAAAGGATAGCGTAAGGGGCAAAGACGGCGTTAAAAGGGCAAACAAAAGCATAGTACAGAACGCCTACTACACAGCACAAGTGGATTATGAGCACTTCACTAAAAGGGAAGAAGATGAAACACACGGTTTCAATGCATTTGACTACGGTTACATCGGTAAATTTGATGTAAAACAGGCTCCTTCATTTGCTGATGGTACTGCTTTGATAAAAGTAGGCAATGAGTTTAAAAACTTCAGCGGTGTTATCCAGAACAGCTTTACAGATACTTCGGTAACATTTACACCGAGCGATTTGAACGGGTACGCTACAAACTATACTAAAAACCTTTTCGATTTCGAAACCGGGTTGGGCCGCACTATTCCAAACCTTGCCTACATTGAAGGTAACAAAGGTTTGCTGAACGGATACGGAAGTAACAGGGACGTAACAACTATTGCGCACAATATATGGTATGGCACAGGCCGCCAGTACAATGGTTTCGGCTACGATAACGATGATGACCAGTACCACACCAGGATAGAAGCTTCCTTAGATTTGTTGAAACCGGGCAGCAGTGCAAGCAATAAGCATAACCTTGAGTTTGGTTTCGAGTTTGAGCAAAGGATACAGCGCTCTTTCAGGGGATTGCAGCCTATATTTATATGGACACAGGCAGCGTTGCTGGCAAATAACCAGTTGACAGAACTTGATCTGGCAAACCCTATCTTCCGCATAGATGGCAAATCGTATACGCTTGATGAATATGTATTGGCTAATGCAAACCAGGGTGTAACCTTCAGCGACCTTGATACGATACTATATGACCGCGCTTACGATTCTTCCAAGCAAAGCAACTTTGACAAAAACCTGCGCCAGCGTTTGGGCATGGCGGTTGATTCAAGGGATCTGATAAACATACAAGGTTTAAACCCTGATCAGCTGGACTACTCTTTGTTTAGCGCAGATGAGCTATTGAACAATGGTAACTCTTATGTTAGCTACAGGGGTTATGACTATACAGGCAAAAGGCTAACTACACAGCCTCACTTCTTCGATTTCTTTAAGCAAAAAGATGCGAAAGGCAACTATACACGCCAGATAGCTGCTTACAGGCCGATATATGCTGCGGCATACATTTCAGACAAGTTCTTCTATAAAGACCTTACCCTTAACCTAGGTCTGCGTATCGACAGGTTCGATGCCAACCAATATGTATTGAAAGATCCATATTCACTATATGACATACACACAGTAAATGAAACGGGAGTACTGAACAGCACTTATGTTCACCCTTCTAACATACCCGGCAATGCAACTATATACCTGAAAAACGGTGTGGCAAGCGATAACGAAAGATTGCTTAGGGCAGGCAACGTAGCGGGATACCGTGTAGGCAACACATGGTTTGACGAGTACGGCAGGGAGCTATCGAGCGGTGCTTCTATAGCAGCAGCTTCTCCTACAGGTATCACTCCTTACCTGAAAGAAATTGACAGGAAAGGTGATATCAGCCTTGTAAGGGATCTGATCAAGCAAGCTGATTTCAATCCGGAAGGAACTTTCAAACGCTACAAAGCAAACTACATTTTCATGCCAAGGATGCAGATGTCTTTCAATATCACGAAGACAGCTTTGTTCTATGCGCACTATGATATCTTGTCTCAGCGCCCTCAGGGTGGCAGGAATATTATGGACCCTACCGAGTTCCTGTTCTTTACAAACAACGTAGGTCCTACTATCAATAATGCAAACCTTCGTCCGGAGCGTACCATCGACTTCGAGGTAGGTTTCCAACAGGCAGTTGCGGCATTTGCATCTATCAAAATCGGTGCTTTCTACCGTGAGTTCCGCGACCAGATACAGTACCGTTTCTATAAAAACGCATACCCTACCAACTATTACAGCTACGACAACATCGACTTGGGTACGGTTAAAGGTTTCTCGCTTGACCTTGATATCAGGAGGATAGCTAACTTCAGCGCTACTGCCAATTACACATTGCAGTTTGCAGAAGGTACAGGCTCTGATGACCAGTCTCAATTGAACCTGGTACGTAACTCTCCGGAAGGCGACAACTTCAAAGTTATCAGCCCGCTTAACTACGATGCACGTCATACCTTCAATATCTTGCTGGACTATAGCTTCGGTTCAGGTATAGGCGATGATAAATACAACGGACCAATCATTAAGAACAGAAGGATATTGGCAGATGCAGGTATCAACTTCCAGATACAAGGCAGGTCCGGTACTCCATACACCAAACAGGTGAACCTGAGTGCAGAAGGATTCCTTACTACTCCCAGAAGGGTAGGAGATGGCTCTGTAAACGGTGCACGCTTACCATGGAACGTAAGGGTAGACATGCGTGTTTACAAAGGGTTCTCTTTCAAAGTAGGTAAGAAAAGCGGCGACGAGCAGCGCAAATTGAACTTCCAGGTTTACCTGCAAATTCAAAACTTGTTAAATACTAAGAATGTATTGTCGGTGTACAGGTATACAGGCAACGGAAGTGATGATGGATACCTTCTATCATCTACCAGTGCTTCGGTAGTAAACGGAGCACAGAACCCGCAATCATTTAAGGATTTGTACAATGCTTATACCGGAAATATAAATGCAGGCACTAACTATACTTTGCCACGCAGGATATACCTGGGTCTAACATTTAATTTTTAAGAAACGTCTGATAAACTGAAAAGTTATGATTAATAAAGGATTTACAATTGGCTGTTTACTTGTTGCTTCGGTGTTACCCAACATCATGTTTGGTAATGTAGCAGTAAATGAAAGGGGCAAAAAAGAGACCCAGGTTAAGAATGCTGTAAAGAACGGTTCCTTCAAAAATGAAGCTGCTGACTGTTCCACTCCATCAGCGGCTTACGATCTTGATATCAATAATGTCAGGGCGCGTCTTTTCAACGCAGGTGATATGTGGTGGGATCTGGTGGGCGCTGCCCGCTATGAAGTGCCTAAGGTAGAGCCGGCCGGTTCTGCTACACCGCTTACAGCATTGTTTGCTGGTGCACTTTGGATTTCGGGTGTAGACCAGGGGGGTAACCTAAAGGTAGCTGCACAGCGTTTCCGCGCCAGGGGAACTGACTTCTGGGCAGGTCCTGTTAAAAATGATGGTTCAGTAGATAACGCTATCTGTACCAAGTTCGACAGGCACTTTAACGTATATGGAGCCGAGATAGAAGCTGCACAAATAGCTTTCCTTGCTAATAATAAAGCTCCTTTGTCTCCAAGCCAAATAGCTATCAATGTATTGAAATGGCCGGGAAGGGGTAATCCATACCTGCAGGCTGACGGGTTCGACCTGTCGAACAATAACCTTGCTCCATTCAAGGACGTGGATGGCGATGGTATCTACAATGCTACATTGGGTGACTACCCTATTATCGGTTTGAACAATGGACTTTGCGATACTACAACAGGTGCATTTGCAGACCAGATGATATACTGGGTAATGAACGATGTTGGCAATGTTCACTCTGAATCGAATGGTGAGGCTATTGGTCTTCAGATCAATGCACTTGCTTTTGCCTTCAAAACATCTGATGAGTTCAATAACATGACTTTCTACAGGTATAGCCTTATCAATAAATCAGCAACACCTTTGCTACAGTCGTACATCGCCCAGTTTGCTGACCCGGATTTGGGTGGCGCTATCGATGACAGGATAGGTGTAGACCTTACAGTTGTGGGTGGTAAGCCAAGAAATATGGCTTTTGTGTACAATGGCGACTTGAATGACGAAGGTAGCAATGGTTCGGGTGCTTATGGCACAGAACTGCCTATGCTGGGTATAGATTTCTTCGAAGGTCCGAAGGATTTGGCCGGTAACCAGCTTGGGTTGTCTTCCTTTGTTTACTTTACCAATACAGGATCAGGTCCTCAAAAAGACCCTGAATCTGCAATTCAGTACAGGAACTATATGACAGGGCTTTGGTTGGATGGCACTCCATTTACCAAAGATGGTACAGGTTACGGAGGTACAATACCTACTAAATTCTGTTTCCCGGGCGACCCTAGCGACCCTTTGCAATGGAGCGAGTGCAGCGCAGGTATCCCATCAAATGACAGAAGGACTGTACAGGTGTCGGGCCCTTTTGAAATGAGGCCTAACATTGAGCAGAATGTAACTGTTGGTGTTGTATTTGTACGCCCTCAAGGAGGTGTTGGCCTTTGCCCTCCTTTCTCTACTTTGGGCAAAGCAGATGACAAAGCACAAGCACTTTTCGACAACTGTTTCCAGTTGGCTAAAGGACCTGACGCTCCTACCCTGGACATCCGCGAGCTGGATAAAAAAATTATTATCAACCTCAGGAACCTGGAAGGCAGCAACAACTATGGTGAAACATACAGTGCGTTTTCTACAAAGGCTAAGTCTATATTGCCAAATGATAATTCAGACAACGTTAAATACTTGTTTGAGGGGTACAAAATTTATCAGTTGAAAGACAACCTTTCTTCCCTTGATGATCCTACTAAAGCTGTATTGATAGCACAAGTGGATATCAAAAATGGTATAGGCCGTATTATTAACTATGTGGAAGATCAGGCTTTGGGCCTTTATATCCCCGTGGAGAAAGTAAAACCTACCAGTACAACAGATAAAGGTATAACCAATTCATTTGTGATCACTACTGATGTGTTCTCAAAAACTGCGGATCAAGCGCTAGTAAACCACCAAAAATATTATTTCTCTGCTGTAGCGTATGCTTACAATAATTTTATACCGTATAATAACAGCGCTCCGGATCCTGAAAATCAGCAAACAGAGTCTTACAAGCAGTCTGATAGGAATATCGTTACATATTCTGCGATACCTCATATTCCGGATGCCCGCAATGGAGGAACAGTATTGAATAGCGAATATGAAGATGGAGTGGAAGTATTGCGTATTGAAGGCCGTGGAAATGGTGGCAATGAACTTGAATTTACTCCGGCAACCGTTGAGAAAATCCTAAAAAGCCCTGATCACTACGTAGATACTATTGTATATGCCAAAGGCAAAGATCCTATAGGCTTTAAAGTAGTAGACCCTATTGCAGTAAAAGAAGCTGACTGGGAATTGTCTTTCATAGACCCTGATACTACAAATAATACAGGCGGTCCATTGAATGACCAGGTTTCATGGATATTGGTAAACCTTACCACAAACGATACCATTGTAAGTGAGCGTCCATTGAACCGTCCGTCGGAGCAGTATATTTCCGGCAGAAGCAATTCAACCGGCAAAATGGTGGATTATGGTTTTAGCCTTCGTATAGGTAAGCCAACTCCTATCTATAAGAACTTGTCTAATAATACGGATGTATATCCATACATCACCAGCCAGGTTATCTATACCGATCCTACATCAAGATGGTTGTCGTTCCTGAAAGATGAGGGAGTATCTACAGTAACTAACTGGATACGCTCTGGCAAAGGTTCTGTTGACGTTTCTGGCGCATGGGATCCTAACCAATATCCTGTAGGTGGTAATACCAGCATCAATAATATTGATCCTGATATCCAATTTGCAAATATTGCAGATGGTACATGGGCGCCTTATGCGCTGACCCCAAATTTCGGAACTAAGAATCCGATTTTCATAGATGAGAAAAACGGTACCAAGAAAGCTACTGCGCCTTACGCTTATGGCCCTGGCCTTAAATGGAAGAACTGGGCTGATGGAGTAGGAAGCCCTGATCCTCAGAACAACCTTGAGCTATTGACGAGCGTGGATATAGTGTTTACTTCAGATACTACAAAATGGACAAAATGCGTAGTATTTGAAACCGGCGAAGATGAAACCCAGAATAAGGGTTCAGAGATTTCACCTAATGGAAGAACAAGCCGTAAAGGTCAGATTCGTATGGCGCCTTCAAGGCATTGCAACGGGCAAATAGCTTACCAGGAAGGTGTGTTTGACATAAACGGTGATCCGGCTATTGATACCGGCCGTTCATACTTCCCGGGTTATGCTATTAACCTGGAAACAGGCGAAAGATTGAATATTTCTTTTGGTGAAAACTCTTCACTGGGTTCACAAAACGGAAGGGATATGATATGGAATCCAACCTCAGAACTATATTCTGAAATCGATTTCCCGAGCAATCCTATTCCGAAATTCCCGTATTTCGGTGGTGGTCACTTCCTGTATGTGCAGAACTCAAGGTATGACCAAGGTTTAGGTGCGCAGGAGGTATTATTACAGAATTTCAAAACAGTTCCTGTAGTAGCATCAGGTACGCTGCCTTTGCCTGTAAGGGAATTGCACCGCACCATCATATACGCTACTATTCCTTATGTTACACCTAGCTATTCTTTGAAACCGCTTAGCCAGGGTACTATACCAAATGAGGTTACAGTGAAAATAAGGGTTGAAAAACCTTTTGCACGCTTTGCAACGTATGCTTCTCTTTCAAACCTGAATGATATAGATTCTTTACCTCGTTACAGGTTCTCTACAAAAGGACTTGCGGTATCGGATAATCAGAATGAAGTGGCAAAATCTGCTTTGGACCTGATACGTGTTGTTCCTAATCCGTACTATGGCTATTCAGGCTATGAGACGGGTACTAACAACAATGTGGTGAAAATTACCAATCTGCCGAATAAATGCACAGTAACTATCTACTCGCTGGATGGTGTGCTTATCAGGAAATTTACCAGGTCTATTGATGTGGACCCAGCTACTCAACAAAAAGTTGAAATATCTGACGGAGCCGGAACCGGTGAAAATCTGGATAACTCACTTAACTGGGACCTGCGCAATAACAAAGGTATAGNNATATCAATGCAGAGGGTATCGGTGAAAAAACCGTAAGATGGTTTGGTGGTGTAAGACCGTTTGATGCATCTAATTTCTAAAATATAAACACAGGCGTACCATGCTTCAATAAGGTACATGGTACGCCTGCTAAACGAATAGTATTTTCAACAAGGATAAAGAGAAAACTAAATGATGAAAAAATTTCTACCAATAGCATTGTGTTTAGCTGCAGTTTCAGCTTTTGCAGGTAATTCTGACAGGAGGGGCGAAGCAGGTGCTTACGAGTTGATAATGAATGGTTGGGCCCGCAGCACAGGTATGTGGGGTATGGGATCATCCCGTGTATGGGGATTGGAAGCAGAGCGTATCAACCCGGCCGGTGTAGCACGCGTACAAGGTACAGAAATAGCAGCATCTTACTCACTTTGGATGCAAGGCTCGGGTATAGGTGTAGTACATGGTGGTGTAGCTCAAAGTGTGGGCAAAAACGTGTTTGCATTGAATATTCAGTCATTGAACTTTGGTACTAACTACCGTACTACTTACGACAATCCGGAAGGAACGGGACTTGGTACTTTCAGCCCGCGTTTCCTTAACCTGGGTTTGACCTACGGCCGCAACTTTGGTAAAGGTATATATGGTGGTGTTACTATCCGCTTCCTTAATCAGGGATTGGAGAACATTAGCGCATCTGGTTTCTCTGTTGATGCAGGATTGCAATATACTACCGGTAAGAAAGAGAACATTCACCTGGGTATAGCGCTTAGGAATCTGGGTACTCCTTTGAGATTCAGTGGCGATGGTTTTTCTTTTCAGGGAACTGCAGCAGCAGGAGACTACCAGTTGACTTTTGCCAACAAAACAGCAAAATTTGAATTGCCTACTCAGTTGAACGTTGGTGTGGGTTATGATATCTTGCTGGGCCGTGAATTTGAACTTTCTCCTACAGTAAAGAAACAACTATACAGGATTACAATAGCTGCCAACTTTACATCCAATGCATTTGGTAACGATCATTTTGGCGCAGGACTTGAAT
>DLGO01000129.1:0-10775 GCA_002482725.1 Bacteroidetes bacterium UBA7692
GGCTACGGCGGCAACCAGAAGACCTGCTACACCAAGGCGCTGAGCCTGGGGGCCGATATAGTAGTAATGCTGCACCCCGACTACCAGTACACGCCCAAGCTGCTGCTGGCCATGATAAGCATAATAGGCAACGAGGTGTACCCCGTGGTGCTGGGCTCGCGCATATTGGGCAATGGCGCGCTGAAGGGTGGCATGCCGATGTACAAGTACATTTTCAACCGTATGCTTACACTATCGCAAAACATACTGGTGGGCCAAAAGCTGAGCGAATACCATACGGGCTACCGCGCCTTTAGCAAAGAGGTACTTACGGGCATCAACTTTATGGCCAACAGCGACGACTTTGTGTTTGACAACCAGATGCTTTCGCAGATAATATATAAGGACTATGGCATATGCGAGGTTACCTGCCCTACCAAATACTTCGACGAGGCGAGCAGCATCAACTTCCGCCGCAGCATGGTGTACGGCATCGGCTGCCTGAAGGTGAGCATGCAACACTGGATGGCGAAGCGTGGTCTTATAAAGAGTGAGCTATATACATAAAGTTAAAAACGGGGCAGCAGGCAATAAATCGGCCGGGCTGCGTTATGCACAGATAATTTTTACAGATTTTAGATTGCTTATTTTGAAATATTCTACCTATAAACCTTCCACTACCCTATTCCGCAGCCTGCTGGCATTGTGTTGCCTTGTAGGCGCGCTGCAGGCTTCGGCTACTGCACCGGTGGGTGGCAGCAATACCATGCGCTTTTTATCGCTGTCGCCTTCGGCACGCATCATGGCGCTGGGCGGCATCAACATCACCATAGTAGACCGCGACCCGGGTACGGTGTACTACAACCCCGCTTCGCTAAACGTAGGGCAGCACAGGCATGTGACTTTCTCTAACCTGTTTACCCCGGGTGGCATCAACTCGGGCAACCTGCAGTACGTGCACAACATCCGCAAAAAGGTGCCCATGGCCTTTGGTATGACCTACGCCACCTACGACAAGCTAACCGAAACAGATGCCGAGGCAAATGAGCTGGGCACTTTCCGCGCCAACGAGTTCTGCTTCTACAGCAGCGCGTCCTACCANNTACCACTTTGCCAAAGTGCTGAATATAGGCGCTACGGCTAAGCTGTTCTACTCGCAATTTGGCCAGTACAGCAGCGTGGGCATGGCTACAGATATAGCCTTTACGGTAAATGATACCGCCCACCTGATCACCGCATCGCTGGTAGCCAAGAACATTGGCGGGCAGTTTAAGGCATACGCCGGCAACAACCGCGAGCCGATACCATTTGACCTGCAACTGGCATTTGCCTTTGGCATCAAGGGTTTTCCGCTGCGCTTCCACATCATGTACCACGACCTGCACCGTTGGGACCTGCGCTACAAAGACCCCAACGACACAGGCAGCGACAATATATTTGGCACCGAAAACACCGAAAGCAAGGGCAAAGCATTTGGCGACAACCTGGCACGCCACTTTATATTTGGCGCAGAGCTTGCCATTAAAAAAGTGGTGTTCCTTGACCTGGCCTACAACCACCAGCGCCGTCAGGAGCTGAAGCTGGAAAACGTACGCGGCGCAGCAGGCATATCTTTTGGCCTGGGTATAAATGTGAAGCAGTTCCGATTCCACTACGCACTGGCGCCAATGGCACAGGGCAAGGTAGCCAACCAGCTATCGCTAAGCGTAAACACCGCCGGCTTTGTGAAAAAGGTGAAGAAGTAAAAAACCACAGCATGCAGACCGATGTACAATTGGTAAAGAACATGGTATGCCACCGCTGCGTGCTGGCCGTGCAGGATATACTGCAACAGCAACAAATACCCTACACAAAAGTAGCAGTAGGCGAAATACACCTGCCGCAACCACTAAGCGACCACCACCGGAAAACGCTGGAAACAGGACTGCAACACATAGGGCTGGAACTGATAGATAACCGTATGAGCGGCCTGATAGAAAAGATAAAGCAACTGGTAATAAAAAAGGCGCGCAATGAGGTAGCTACCACAGAACGCAAACAAAACCTGTCGGCTTACCTGGCAGCAGGGCTGCACCACGAGTACACCTACATAAGCAGCCTTTTCTCTTCGGTAGAGGGGCGCACCATAGAAAACCTGTACATAGAACAGCGTATAGAAAAAGCCAAAGAGCTATTGGTGTACAACCAAAGTACCCTGGCAGAAATAGCCGAAGCGCTGGACTACAGCAGCGTAGCGCACCTTTCGGCACAGTTTAAGAAAGTAACAGGTCTTACCCCGTCGCACTTCCGCACTATAGGACACGACAAGCGCCGCTCGCTCGATAGCCTGTAATACAAACACAAAATTGTATAAGCCATACCCAAAGTAATGGAAACAACGGCGGCATGTACGGTGGTAGCTTTGCAGTATTAAATAACAACTAAATTTTTACGTTTTATGAAAAAGCAAACAAACAACAGCGAAGCAACCACTACAGGCAAATGCAACAACCCCAACTGCACATGCCAGAACTGCACATGCGGCGACAACTGCCAATGCAAGGACTGCGGCACCCAACAGGTAGCCACATGTAGCTGCTGCGCATAAAAAACAACACGATACGCGCCACCCGAAAATCTGGGTGGCGCGTATTGTTTTAGCCAAAACCACAAAATCCAAAATGATTGATTTGTGCTAAACAATGCCTGATTTATCCTAATGAAAACTGAAATTGCAGTGCAACTTTGCAGCGCAAAATTTCAGCAATAAGCCATGTACGAATATCTACTGCCCATACATTCCATTATCCGCTGGCTGATAGTAGCCGGTATGCTGTACACCTTGGTGCAAGCCATTCGCGGCCTGCTGGGTAACACACCCTATACCAGAGCCGACAACATAGCCAGAAGCATAGTATCGGGCGTATCGCACATACAGCTGCTGCTGGGTTTTACCTTATATATCAAAAGCCCGTTGGCCACCTACTTCCGCAGCCACGCAAAGGAAGCTATGCAGTACGAGGATATGGCCTTCTTTGGCATATACCACATAGCCATGATGCTGGTGGCCATAGTGCTGATAACCATAGGTGCCGCCAAAGCCAAGCGCGAAGCGGCCGACCGCGACAAGCACCGCCAGATATTGATATGGTTTGGCATAGCGGCACTGGTCATATTCCTGGCTATACCGTGGCCCTTCAGCCCGATGGTAGCGCGGCCATACTTCAGGGCATTTTAATCACAACACAACAACAGCAATATGAGCAAAGACAACAGCACCAAAGTAACCCGCCTCCGCATAGTATCGGCCATAGAGGGCATCAGCTTGATAGTCCTGGTATTTATAGCCGTGCCGCTGAAGTATATATGGCACCAGCCATGGCTGGTGCAGAACATAGGCATGGTGCACGGGCTGGCATTTATACTGTATGTGTTTACCGTAATCCAGACCAAGGTAGAGCTGCATTGGGACACCGGCAAAACCATACTGGCGCTATTGCTGAGCGTGGTGCCTTTCGGTACATTTTACGTAGCGGCCCGCATGCTGCCCCAAATGACAACCAATGGAACCAAGGCTGAATAACCCACTCCCCTACCCCACCCGCCACGACCGCAGGAACGCCTGGCGCATGGGCCTTGGCATCTATCTCTTTCTGCTTACCCGGGCTATTATATGGCTGGCGGCAGAGGTGCTGATTTAGGTCGTAACATAATAATGTAAATATGACAGGGTATTATTGGGGCAAATAGTAACTTTGGCGCAGCACAAATTACTATGAAGCAGGCGCTTACCTTTTTTATTCTGTTACTGGCCATAAGTGGCTCTGCTCAGAAAGAAGCGCAACTATCGTACTTCAACTACACCCTGAACAACGGCCTGCCCAGCAATGAAACCTACTGCACATTTCAGGACTCCCGGGGATTTATATGGGTAGGTACCGACCATGGGCTGGCCCGTTTCGATGGCAATGGATTCAAGGTATTTACGCGTCGCCAGGGCCTTACAGAAAATAACGTATATGGTGTAATAGAAACTACAGACGGCAGGATCATAGCCAATACATTCCATGGCGGCCTGTGCATAGGCAGCGAAAACGGCTTTAAACCAATAAAAGGAAATGATTATATACTGGATATAAACAAGCACTACAAATGGAATTTTGTAAGGGACGACTACAACAGGATATGGATAAATGTATTCAACCACGGCAACACTATTTTAAGTGATAGCAGCATAGTAGAGCATCCCTTCCAAACTCCTTTCGGCGATTCGGCCGACCTGTATTTCAGCCGCGCCAATGAGTATCTTTTTTCGTCCCGAAATGCCACGGCGGCATTTACCGCAGATGTCGCCAAAAGCTTTCCCGGAAGTCATTCCCACCGGTTTGCATGGAAAGACCTGGGTGACATATATGGTGAGCCATATACCGCTGTATATACCAAAGACTACATTATATTCCACTACGGCTGGCACCTGAAGCTATTGCCGCTGAACAGAAAGAAACCTGTCCAAACAATTACATTCCCCACCAAAATTACCTTTCAGAAAAGGATAGACGACAAGCTATGGGTAGGGTTGCTCGGTGGCGGAGTACACCTATACGCCATATCTGCCGACAGCATCATTTTCAAACGGCACTTTTTTGCCACCCTTACCGTAGCACGTGCTATAAAAGACAGAGAGGGCAACCACTGGTTTCCTACCACGCAGTCGGGCTTGTTTTTTGTTCCCTCTGTAAATTATAAGCTTATTGCTTTTTCAAACGATGAATTTGAAAAGCAGCGGATCACCTGTTTCCAGGCGGATAAAAATTACCTGTACGCTTGTGGTAATTTTGGCACACAATACAGGATAGATAAAAATGGAAATTTCATCACGCTTAAATCAGACTCCCGGCTGGAAGATGACATTACGGGATTCATTGTCCGGAATGAAAAAATCATAAGCAATGTTGAGATAAATGAACTGTATAAAAGTAATCCGATTGAGAAGTTTAAAAGCTATCCGTTTCATACTAAACTAATATCCCAAACCGCTGATGGTATTATAACTGCCGGATATGGCGGTGCTGTGATACTGGATAAAAATTTATTCCCCGAATGGCTTACCCAGCAAATCGGATTTGGTGAAAAGATAGAAAGCCTGTTTGCTGATAAAGATTCAAACTGCTACATGGGCGCAAAGGGGGTTATATACCGGCTAAGGAATAAAAAAATAGATACATTTATTATCGATCCAAGCCTGTCGTCTATCATAATCAAGAAGCTGAGCAAGCTAAGTAATAACACACTTGCCGTTACTACAAAAGGGAATGGGATTATGTTATACGACATGGTTTCGCGCAAGCTTATAAAGGTAATAAGGCAGGGACTGGCCAGCGAAATTATTGAAGACCTGTATATAGAAAATGACAGTACGCTATGGGCAGCAACGTATAATGGAATTTGTAGAATAAAGTATTCTGCTAAACTAAACACCTACACAAGCACCAACCTGAATACCAAGCTGGGCCTACCCTCCAATGAAATAAACTGCCTGGTAAAATTTGACAATAAAATATGGGCAGGCACCAATAATGGCGTTTTTTGGTTCAACGAAAACGACATCGGTGACCTCAATTACTCTGCCCCGGTATTGCTCACCCGCATGCTGGTAAACAATAAGCCCATAAACCATGATTCCGTATCCTCTTTTGCATACAACCACAACAACTTTGAATTTGAATTCACAGCGCTCAGCTACCGGTCATTAGGTAAGATACGGTATGAGTATAAGCTTGAAGGGCTAAGCAATCAGTGGTATTCTACAGAAGACAGGAACCTTAGATTTATGGGATTAAAACCTGGCCGGTATTCCCTTCACCTGCGCATTTCAGACCCGGGCATTTATACCTATTCCAAAATCATCTCTTATGATTTTGAAGTGCGCAAACCGTATTATGCCACCACATGGTTTATCACCCTCGCTTTAACCGCGATTATTGGCATTGCAGCGCTTATCGTACTGCTTTACATCAACAACATCGTTACAAAAAGCAAATCGAAATATAAGATACTGGAGGCAGAGCAACACGCCCTGCGATCGCAAATGAATCCGCACTTCATATTCAATGTGCTCAACTCTATTCAGGCCTCCATACTGGAAAATGACAAGCGCAATGCGGTGCTATTCCTTAGCAAATTCTCCGTTTTAATGAGAAGGGTATTGAACAACTCAAAAAATCCATTTATAAACCTGAAAGATGAAATAGAAGTTTTGCGTTCCTATCTGGAAATGGAACATTTCCGCATGGGCGATAAGCTCAGCTTTTCAATAGAAAGCCATCTGCCCCTTAGCATTGAATCTTACTCCATACCTAGTTTTATCATACAGCCTTTTATAGAAAACGCTATCTGGCATGGCATCAGCCCATCAAAAAAACAAGGCACCATTGATGTAGCATTTGAAGAAAACAACGATCAGTTGATATGCACAGTTACAGATAATGGTGTAGGGCTTAACTTTAAGTCAAATAAAAACTATAAGTCCAAGCACGATTCGGTTGCATTGAAAAATATTCAGGAACGATTTGATTCCCTAAATAAATACATGAATATCAAAACATATTTCAGCATAGAAGAACTATACGACAATGACAATAATGTTGCAGGAACCAAGGCAACTGTTATATTCCCTTTGATAAAAGAAAACCCTTCTACATAAATGTATTAGCGCTTTTCTTCCGGATATTTACACAATATGTATATTTAACTACTTCCAGACCCTGAATATCAATGAGGCAGACGCTGCTGCTACTTCTCATCTTAATTTATACATCTTATTCTTTTTGCCAAAAGGATATCAGGCTGTCGTATATTAATTATACCCTGAACAACGGATTGCCAAGTAATGAATTATATACTGTATTCCAGGATTCCAAAGGGTTTATTTGGTTAGGATCAGATCATGGATTGGCAAGATTTGATGGAAAGGAGTTCAAAACTTTTACCAAAGAACAAGGTTTGACGGATAACGGTGTGTATGGATTACAGGAAACCAAAGATGGGAAAATCATAGCCAATACCTTTCAAGGAGGGTTGTGCGTAGGTGACGAAAATGGCTTTAAAGCAATAAATAACAATGGCTATATCCTGAACATGAATAAGCTGCGCAAATGGCGGTTTATAATAGATATAGATGATAAGATATGGCTAAACCTATATAATTATGGAGTTACCATTCTTGACCCAAAAAAAACGACTGAATTTCCATTCTTTACCATCAGCGATTCTCTGGATTTTTACTTTGATAAAAATGACAGGTACCTTTTCTTTGCACAAAATATAAAGCCTGAATTTTCTGCATCAGTAATTTCCGGTTTTCCTGGATATCATGCCCATCGATTTGCGTGGAAAGACCTGCCCCAAATATATAGAGACCCATTTGAAGCCAACTATCTAAATGGCAATGTATATCTCAACCATGCCCGGGATTTGGTACAGCTACCTATTGACAGATCTAAACCAATAAAAAGAATCACATATCCTACACGTATCACATTTGTAAAAAGAATTGAAAATGACTTATGGGTAGGACTTATAGGTGGGGGTATTGATCAATACACGGTTTCGGGTGATAGCATACATTTGGCACATCATTATTTTGCCAACCTGACCATAACCAATGCAATAAAAGATAAGGAGAGTAATTACTGGTTTTCCAGTATTCAGTCAGGAGTTTTCTTTGTTCCATCCATACACTTTCAGAACATTGCCTTTAGGAGCGATGAGTTTAATAAGCAACGTATTCTCTGCTTCCAGCCTGATAAAGATTACCTGTATGCCTGTGGCAATGCTGCTGGTCAGTACCGGATTGATAAGAATGGAGATTTTGTAGTAATAAAAGACAAAATCAAACTGGAAGATGACATAACCGATTTTATAGTTTACAAGGACAGCATCATAAGCAACACCCTGATAACTCAGGTTTTTGCGTTCAATCCATTCTTCTTTTTTTCTGATGAAAAAGTACCTTTCCATACCAAGCTGATTTCAAAATCGCCGGCAGGGGTAATTATTGCAGGGTATGGAGGCGCAGTATTGATGGATAAAGACTTAAAGCCGCTCTGGGCATCCCAGCATATTAATTTTTCGGAGAAAATAGAAAGCCTGCTGGCAAATGATGACTCCACCTATTACCTGGGAGCAAAGGGAATAATTTACCATTTAAAAAAGAACAGGCAGATAGACACATTCTTACATGATAAAAACCTGATCGACCAAAGGATAAAAAGAATCAGTAAAATTAATCACAAGCTTTTGGCCGTTACTACCAGTAGTAATGGCATATTGCTCTACGATAAAACAACCAAAAAGCTGATTAATAATATTAAACAAGGGTTGGCCAGCCGCACAATAGAAGACCTGTATGTAGAAAATGATAGCACCTGGTGGGCAGCCACATACAATGGCATTTCAAAAATTAACTACTCATATAAACTGAATAATTATAACATATTAAACCTGAATACCCGGCTCGGTCTACCATCCAATGAAATAAACTGCATCATAAAATTCGACGACAAGATATGGGCCGGGACCAACAACGGTATTTTCAGGTTTGATGAAAAAGACCTTCATGATTTTAACTATACAGCACCTGTATTCCTTACGCGTATGCTGGTAAATAACAAACCCGTAAACCCGGATTCTATATCTAGCTTCCCCTTCAACTACAACAACTTTGAGTTTGAATTTACCGCACTCAGCTACCGCTCACTTGGCAAAATCAGGTACGAATACCGATTGATGGGCCTAAGCGATCAATGGTTTACAACAGAAGACCCGAATATCCGGTTTACGGGGCTTAAACCAGGAAGCTATATACTCAATCTCCGAATTTCCGACCCTAGTATTTATACCTATTCAAAAATAATTTCTTATAGTTTCCATGTACGCAAACCCTACTACGCTACTACATGGTTCATAATACTTATATCAGCAATAATTATTGGCATTGTAGTATTGATAGTAGCGCTTTATGTCAATAACATCGTCACCAAAAGCAAATCAAAGTATAAGATACTGGAAGCGGAGCAGCATGCGCTACGTTCACAAATGAATCCTCATTTCATTTTCAACGTACTCAACTCCATTCAGGCATCTATTCTGGAAAACGATAAGCGGAATGCGGTATTGTTCCTCAGCAAATTTTCAGTATTAATAAGGAGAGTATTAAATAACTCCAAAAATCCATTTGTGAACCTGAAAGAAGAGATAGATGTATTAAGGTCATATCTGGAGATGGAGCATTTCCGTATGGGTGACAAACTGAATTTTACTATCGAAAGCGAATTGCCGCTTAGTTCAGATTCATATTCACTGCCCGGATTCATCATTCAACCGTTTATAGAAAACGCTATTTGGCACGGCATCAGCCCTTCAGAAAAAAAAGGCAAAATTGACATTTTGTTCAAAGAAGAGGGTGGACATCTTATATGTACTATTGTAGATAACGGGGTAGGAATCAATTACAAATCCGCCAATACAACGAAAAAGGGTCATACTTCTATCGCCTTAAAAAATATTCAGGAGAGATTTGACTCACTGAACAAGTATATGAATATCAGAACCTCTTTCAGTATAGCAGAAGTATATGACGATGGCAATAACGTGGCCGGAACTAGAGCAACGATTATATTTCCTTTAATAAACGAAACATCTTCTCCTCTATGATTCCACATTTTCCTTTTAAATATTTATACAGTTTTTATATTTAGAAATTGCAACACCCTAAACATTAATGAAGCAACTACTGCTTTTACTTTCTGCTCTTATACATATAAGCAGTGCTTTTTGCCAAAAAGATGCACAGCTTTCTTACATTAATTATACCCTGAATAATGGCTTACCAAGCAATGAGGTATACATACTTTTTCAGGATTCTAAGGGTTTTATATGGATAGGAACAGACCATGGGTTAGCCAGATTTGATGGAAACGAGTTTAAATTTTTTACCAAACAACAGGGATTAACCAATAATGGAGTATATGGATTGCAGGAAACCACAGATGGGAAAATTATTGCCAATACATTACAAGGCGGACTTTGCAAAGGCGACGAAAAGGGATTTAAAGCAGTAGAAAACAATGACTATATCCTTGGTTTGAATAAACTGCGTAAATGGCGATTCACCACAGATAGACATAACAGGATCTGGATGAATTTATATAACTATGGAGTTACAGATGACTACAAGGTTAGCATAGTTAATGGAAAGGAGGTTAAGGAATTCCCATTTTCTTCAACTGCAAAAGACTCCCTGGATTTTTACTTTGACAAAAATGACAAGTATCTATTTTCCACACAAAAAACAACGCCTGCACTAGCAGGATCTATATTGTCCGGTTTTCCTGCGCACCATGCACACCGCTTTGCATGGAAAGATCTTCCAAAAATACAAAGAGATCCATTTGAAGCTAACTATATCGATGGAGCAGTATACTTTAACTACGCCAGAGACCTGATCCGGCTACCAACAGACAAAACCAAACCAATAAAGAAAATTACGTACCCTACGAGTATCACTTTTGTCAAAAGAATTGAAAATTACTTATGGGTGGGACTTATAGGTGGAGGAATTTATCAATATCCTGTTTATGGAGATAGCCTGGGCTCAGCGAGTCATTTTTTTGCTAATCTAACAATCACCAGTATTATAAAGGATAAGGAGAATAACTACTGGTTTTCCAGTATCCAATCAGGAGTTTTTTTTGTTCCATCTATCAGCTTTCGGTCAGTCACCTTGAAAAATGATGAGTTCGACAAACAACGCATCC
>DLGO01000129.1:10782-16466 GCA_002482725.1 Bacteroidetes bacterium UBA7692
TCCTCTGCTTTCAGCCAAGCAACGAGTATCTGTATGCATGCGGCAATTCCGCGAGCCAATTCAGAATTAACAAGGATGGAGATTTTGTTCTATTGAAGCAAAAAATAAAGCCGGAAGATGATATAACGGATTTCATAGTCTATAAGGATAGTATCATAAATAATGCTATGATCAATGAGATTTTTGGAGCCTATCCTTACCATTGGTTTGCCGGTGATAGAGTTCCTTTTTATACCAAGCACATTTCAAGATCTCCCGAAGGTGCAATTATTGCGGGATATGGGGGAGTAGTGCTAATGGATAAGGATTTAAAGCCCCTTTGGGCATCTCAGGATATCAATTTTTCAGAGAAAATAATAAGCCTGCTGGCAAATGAGGACTCATCATATTACCTGGGGGCTAAGGGAATAATATACAGATTAAAGAACAGGCATATAGACACTTTCCTTTATGATAAACCACTGATTGACCAGAGTATAAAAAGGATCAATAAAATAAATGAAAGGTTACTTGCAATAACTACTTCCGATAATGGCATCCTTGTTTTAGAAAAAACCACTAAAAAACTTGTACAAACTATAAAGGAAAGGCTTGCCAGCAGTACTATAGAAGACCTGTATATTGAAAATGACAGCACCTGGTGGGCAGCAACTTACAATGGGATTTCAAAAATTCACTATTCTGCTCGATTGAATACCTATTCGGTATTAAATCTGAATACAAGGCTAGGCCTACCTTCCAATGAAATAAATGCTATTACAAAATACGACAATAGAATATGGGCGGGAACAAACAATGGCATATTCTGTTTTGATGCGAAAGATATTGCCGATTTAAACTATACCGCCCCCGTGTTCCTTACCCGTATGCTGGTAAATAACGAACCGGTAAACCCTGATTCTATATCGAGCTTTGCTCACAATTACAACAACTTCGAGTTTAAGTTTACAGCACTCAGTTATCGGTCACTCGGCAAAATCAGGTATGAGTATCAACTACTGGGCTTAAGTAACCAGTGGTTTACGACAGAAGACCCTAATATTAGGTTTACGGGACTTAAACCAGGAAGCTATAAACTCAATCTCCGCATTTCCGACCCTGGTATTTATACCTATTCCAAAATGATTTCTTATAGTTTCGAAGTGCAGAAGCCAGTATATGCCAGGACATGGTTTATACTGCTCATTGCATCAATCATTTTAGGGGTAATCATTTATATAGTAAGTACTATCATTGCAAAAAGCAAATCAAAATATAAAATACTGGAAGCCGAACAGCATGCGTTGCGCTCTCAAATGAACCCTCATTTTGTATTCAATGTCCTTAACTCCATTCAGGCATCTATTCTGGAAAATGATAAACGCAATGCGGTATTGTTTCTCAGCAAATTTTCTGTATTGATAAGAAGAGTATTGAACAACTCCAGAAATCCATTTATAAACCTGAAAGAAGAGATAGATGTGCTAAGGTCGTATCTGGAAATGGAACACTTCCGCATGGGCAATAAACTTAGTTTTTCCATAGAAACCGAATTGAGCATGGGCCCTGAAAATTATTCCATTCCGGGATTTATTATCCAGCCTTTTATAGAAAACGCAATATGGCATGGCATCAGCCCTTCTGCAAAGCCCGGGCAAATTGATGTACTGTTCAGAGAAGAAAATGGCCAGTTTATATGCACTGTTACCGACAATGGTGTTGGAATAAATTATAAGGTTGGTAGGTCATCAGAAAAAGGCCATATTTCCATTGCACTAAAAAATATTCAGGAAAGATTTGACTCCCTTAACAAGTATATGAATATAAAAACCCACTTTAACGTTATAGAATTATACGATGAAGAAGGTCTGGTATCCGGCACTAAAGCAACTATCATATTTCCTGTAATCAAAGATGCCCACTAATGAAGAATATTAAAGCCATAGTAGTAGAAGACGAACCAAAGAGCATGACTGTGCTTATTGCCCTTTTAGAAATGTTCCACCCCGAAGTACAAGTGGTAGCTACAGCTAAGAGTCTGGCAGAAGCGTCTCCCCTGTTAACGGCCACTACATTCGAGCTATTGTTTCTGGATGTTAACCTATCTGATGGAAACAGTTTCGACATAGTAAAGACCGGGGATGAGAAGCGGTTCAATATCGTATTCACTACTGCACACGAAAAATATGCTTCCAAGGCATTCCATCTCAATGCCCTGCATTACCTTTTGAAGCCTATAAATCCGGAAGAATTAACCATAGCTATAGACAGGCATAAAAATTCGCCTTTGTATAGTGAGTATGAGGAAGAACCTACCCTAAAACTAGGAAAACTACCACTTAGCACAAAAGATGGCCTTACACTTATCGAAATCAACCAAATAATAAGGGTACAGTCCAGCGATAAGTATTCCGTATTTCACATGAGCGACAAGACGCAGCATATTATCTCAAAACCGCTTTCACGATATGAGGCGCTGCTTAAGCCATTCCATTTCTACAGGGTGCATGACAGTCACCTCGTTAACCTTAAGTTTATAAAAACCTACAACCGGAGCACCGGAGAACTGGAACTTTCTGATGATTCTATAGTGGTGGTAGCACAACGTAAAAAAGAGGAATTGATTAAATTCCTTACTACTAAGTTGTAGCAGAAATCTTTACCGGCCATTTTTTATCTATACTGCGCTTTCCTTTATCGTTTGCGAACTGATAAGCCACGCTTACGAATTAGCATTTTTACAATATTTAGAACATCCCCATATTTGATTCGTGAAGGAAAAAAAGCAGGAATTCATACCTGCGGTTAACCTTAGCAAAGTTCAATAGCATCTACCAAAAACTATCATATCACTTGAAATCCAAAGCCGCAGCTAACTCCCTGCGGCTTTTTTTATTCTACATATTCCATACTGAATATTCTTCTAACGGTATCAAAATCAGGCCTGTTTGAAATAATGTATTTACTGAAGTATAAAAAGCCATAGTACTTCTTCAAAATTTAATTGCCATTTTATGAAAGTTAAAGTACTGTTGCGCTCTCACCCCGGATAATTTAGCTGTTACTGCTAATCATCATTTAGTTATACCGACTTATTCATTTGTATCAGGAATAAAGCCTGCTCCCTGGTTTCAAAACTTTATTGTTATGAAAGTAATATTGTCATGCCATTCACCTCCTACCACACCAACTCCAACCAGATACACTAAACGCAATGCCGAAACGCGAAAGAAGAGGCAAAACCAAAAATTACAGTTTATGAAAAATATTATAATTACAATTCTTAGTTTACTATCTATTATAACTACTACAACTGCTCATGAGATTAACTACAGTGTAGTTGCAACAGGCAACGATACATTGGATAATGTAGCAGATATAGTAACCGATGCTAACGGAAATAGTTATGTACTCCAAAATACCTTCCACTATACTACTTCTTCAGACATTGCAGGCATGAGCTCTGTAATCTATTATCCAGGAGCAGAACATGCGCTCATGAGCATTACAAAAATTGATGTATCCGGAAATGTATCATTATTTGGTTGGATAGACATAAACAGTACCGGATCTGATGTGACGGGTACGGCTCTGTACATCAATCCAAACAACGGTAGATTGTATGCATGCGGATACTTTGCAGGGGACATATCATTGCCTTTAGGTGCAAATCCAAACGGCCTGGCAGCCAATAGAACATCCAACGCCTACGATATGTTTGTATGCCGCTTCGATGCTATCGGAAATATCGATGCATTTGATCAGGAAGGGGGAGATGGGAACGAATACGCAACCTGTATGATGCACTATGGTACCGAAGTATATGTAGGTGGTAATTATGGGGTTAGCTCCAATGCTCCATTCTATCAGTATACAACATTTTCGGATGGTACCACAGCTCCGGCGCTCGACAACATAAGTCAAACCAATATTTTCATTGCTAAATTTGATCAGGGATTAACGCTGCAACAGGTGGGTGGTTTTTGTGATCTGGCAAATACCTCTTCTAAAATCGAGATACGAGGTATAGCTGTAGCAGGCACTACCATCCGAAATACTTATTTCACAGGTGCTTTTAAAGGTACCGTAAACTTTAACACATCGTCAGGAACCAGTACTATAGTAAATACTGCTAATGATGTGATAATGGTTACCGGCAGATATATAAACCCTTCTGATTATTACCACTGGATGGTTACAGAAGGCTTGGCCAATGCCAGGCCGGCAGCAGCAGGAGGGTATTTTCATTCTGCAGGCAACGCTATACAATATACAACCGGGGGCCTGTATGTGGGTGGAACCATCAACTATAATACAGGTACCGCAAATTTTAGTGGTGCTCAGGACGCAGTACTTATAAAGTATACAAGCATAGCCTCTAACCCTCCCACCAAAACTTTTGAAGTCAAAAGCGGTGGTGGATGGGAAGACGAAATAAAAGACATTACTTATGACAATACGAACATTTATGTAAGCGGTAATTTTATTGCCGGTTCAGGTACATTCACGTTCAGAAGCAACAGTATAGCAGCTGTTACATATACCAGCTCCAAAAACCAGATTTTCCTGGCATCATATAATGCATCGGGCAATTTGATTTGGAAAAAAACAGCAGAATCAAACGGTGGAAGCAATGCCACGGCTATATCCTCCAATGGTAAATGCAACATCACTTTTGGTGGAATTTTCAGGCCAACACTGGACTTCAAACACGGTTCAATACTAGGCTCTTCATCACCCAGCAAGCATCACCTTTTTGCAGCCCGCATCCCGACCCGGGACCTCACATTCACGCCTGCCATACCTACCGATACCCTTGTATTGTGTAACTTTGGTAGCGCAGGGCCTTATACAGTAGGCAATGCCACCACTTATTTCCGTGTTATTTTTCCTGACGTAAGTTTCAGTGGCATAGCACCTACTTTATCGTCATCTACCGGGGCTAACTTTACTGTGAATAGTGCTGGTACCAACAGCGGTTTTGTAAGCCTGTACAATGCCGGATATTATTCTCAGGGTGGTCAGGCATGCACCACTGTAGTCAGGCAGGCTATTAACCTTGCCCTATGCAAAACAGATGGATCTGAAACAGGCATAGAGGATGATGGGCAGGGTGAAAATATAAGCACTACCTTCCGCCTATACCCTAATCCTATACACAACCTGCTGAATATTGACATATCCGGGATGAATGCTACCATGGAATATACATTGGAGGTGGTAGACCTTTTGGGAAGGCAGGTTCACCAATCCGCCATTCATACCAATACATCTTCCATCAGTTCCCTTGATTGGGCTAAGGGAATTTACTTTGCCAGGATAATGGAAAACGGCACTATCATTCACTCTAAAAAAGTCCTCAAGCAGTAGGTCAGTTATATATTACTTCAATGCCGCAGTTAAACCACTGCGGCATTTTTTTATGCCCCTGCACCAATAAAAAAAAGGCTACCTGAATCCAGGTAGCCTTTGTATGTTTCAGCTGTTAAGCTTGTATCATTTAGTCGAATTTCAAGTCCAAAGCCAATCCGCGCAACTCATGCAACAATACGTTGAATGACTCAGGCATGTTAGGCTCAGGTATGTTGTCACCTTTTACGATTGCCTCATAAGCCTTAGCACGGCCTACGATATCATCGGATTTAACTGTCAACAACTCCTGAAGGATGTTAGCTGCACCGTAAGCCTCAAGTGCCCAAACCTCC
>DLGO01000129.1:16541-16684 GCA_002482725.1 Bacteroidetes bacterium UBA7692
CTGGGCTTTACCACCCAATGGCTGCTGTGTGATAAGAGAGTAAGGTCCTATGCTACGTGCGTGCATCTTATCATCTACCATGTGTATCAGTTTTATCATGTAGATAACACCTACGGTAGTCAACTGGTCAAAACGGATACCGG
>DLGO01000122.1:0-8234 GCA_002482725.1 Bacteroidetes bacterium UBA7692
TAGATAAGCTGGATAAGGTAGATAAAAGCCAGGTATTTGCTGACTTGAAAGAGGATGGATTTACTGATGAGCAAATTACCAGGCTGGATGAATACCTGAGCATTGAAGGTTCTAATGAGGAAAAGCTTAATGCGCTTTCTCTGTTTTTCGCAAATAGCGAAACCGGTAAAACAGGGATTGAGGAAGTAGCGTTTGTTTTGAATAAGGCTAAAACAGTGGAATTTGGGGCTCAGGTTATCCTCGATTTATCCCTTGCACGTGGATTGAATTACTATACAGGATTTATTATAGAGGTGAAAACATCTGCCGGAAGCTTGCGCAGCAGCATAGGCAGCGGTGGCAGGTACGATAGCCTGACAGAGATGTTTGGCGGCAAAAATATGATGGGCGTGGGCATATCGTTTGGTATAGAGCGCATCTACGATATTATGGAGGAGCTTGAGTTGTTCCCGGTAGATGTAGCCCAGGGTACAAAAGTGTTGTTTACCTATTTTGATGAGCCAAGCAGGGACTATGCTTTTGGTGTGGCACAGAAAGTAAGGGCGGCAGGAATAGCTACCGAAATTTATCCTGCTATATCCAAATTGCAAAAGCAGCTTACCTACGCCAACAACAAGAAAATACCGTATGCTGTAATAGTGGGAGAGGAGGAACTGAAAACCGGTGAGCTGACGGTTAAGAATCTGGATGCGGGTAGCCAGGAAAAGTTGACGCTTGAAGCACTTATTGAAAAATTGAAGCACAACTAAATGATTTGCATCACTTTTTAGCGAGCAAAGGCAAAATATTCATTAATGAATCCTAAATAAAGAACCATTAAACCAAGCGATTCGCTAACTTAGCGGCCGCAATTTTGAATAGTTCTGAAGTATGAAAAAGTCACATATAATAGCGCTTGTAATAATAGCCATAGCCGTAGGGGTAATAATAGCCAATACAGGCGATTACACCACGTATGCTAACTTTAAGCAGGCGCAGTCGGAACCGGAATCTGCGGTAAATGTGGCGGGCTACCTGGCAAAGGATAAGCCGTTGATATACGACCCTATGAAGGATCCAAACTATTTTGAGTTTACCATGTACGATCGCGATGGCAATGTGCAGGAGGTAATATATAAAGGTTCCAAGCCCCAGGATTTTGAAAGGAGTGAGCAACTGGTGGTGAAAGGAAAAATGGAGGGCTCTAATTTCCGCGCAAGCGAAATACTGATGAAGTGCCCTTCGAAATATGTAAATGATGAGATCACTTTGAAAGAGGTGAAAGCCAAAGCCTAGAATATTTTTTCCAGGCAGTAAAAAACTTAACGATTAAATGGGTGATTTTTTCGCGTCGCGCTTCGGCGCATCCGGTTTCTTAAACGAACATCTTTGGCTTGGGCATCTGGGCCATTTCCTTTTGGTACTTAGTTTTATTTCGTCCCTGCTTGCTACTGTAGCTTATGCTTTCGCAGAGTATAACAAAGAGCAAAAGTCATGGCTTAGGCTGGCCCGCACGGCATTCATTGCGCATGGCTTATCTGTGTTGGGTGTTTTTGTGCTGCTGTTTATCATGATATTGAATCATTGGTTCGAGTATCACTATGCATGGCGGCATTCATCTACCACCTTGCCGATGAAGTACATTATTTCCAGTTTCTGGGAAGGACAGGAGGGTAGCTTCCTGCTTTGGCAGTTCTGGCTGGTGGTGCTTGGTTTTGTTGGTATCCGCATATTGAAAGATTGGGAGCAGCCGGTTATGGGTGTTGTCAGCCTTACCCAGTTTTTCCTGGGCAGCATGGTATTGGGTATTTATATTTTTGGGTACAAAATTGGAAGCAACCCGTTTGTGCTTTTGCGCGATGAAATGGCTAATGCCCCTATATTCCAAAGACCAGAGTACCTGCAGTTCATCGCAGATGGTAACGGATTGAACCCATTGTTGCAAAACTACTGGATGACCATTCACCCGCCGGTTTTGTTCCTTGGCTTTGCTTCAGTTAGTATTCCTTTTGCTTTTGCAGTAGGTGCGCTGATTAGAAACGATTATACAACCTGGGTAAAGCCTGCGCTATCATGGTCGTTATTCTGTGTAGCTATATTGGGCACAGGTATATTGATGGGTGGTGCATGGGCTTATGAGAGTCTTAGCTTTGGAGGCTTTTGGGCTTGGGATCCTGTAGAGAATATGAGTTTTGTACCATGGTTATTGGTTGTGGCAGGTATTCACACGCATTTGGTATATAAGCACACCGGTCATTCATTGACCACCACTCTTTTATTCTACATATTTGGTTTTGGCATGGTCTTGTACTCTACCTTTCTTACCCGTAGTGGTATTTTGGGCGATACATCGGTTCATGCATTTACCGACTTGGGTATGACCGGTCAGTTATTGATATACCTGGGTGCGCTGGTTTTACCTCCATTGCTTTTGCTGGTTGCGCGTTATCGTTCCCTGCCTAGTATCAAAAAAGAGGAAGAGTTGTTTTCCCGCGAATTCTGGATGTTTATAGGTTCATTGGTATTGCTGTTAAGTGCTGTGCAAATGACCTTTACCACCTCTATTCCTGTTTGGAATAAGCTATTTGGCATGAAGCTGGCTCCACCTGAGAATGTGGTAAGGCACTACAATGATATCCAGATATGGATTGCTATAATAGCTGCGGTATTTACTGCTTCTATCCAGTTCTTGTCATACAAAAGCGGACGCTTGTCTCCTATGGTAAAATTTGCCGCATACGCATTGGGCATCAGTATATTGGCGGCAGTTGGCTTGGCGTATGCATTCAAAATAGATTTTACCGAGCAATACGTGATTGACTTTACAAAAGCTAAGGTATTGAGTTCCGTATTCTTTAAATTCAAGTTTATAGGTCGTGACTTTTTACTGTTGCTTACTGCGGTTTACACGGTATTGGGCAATCTGGCTTACATGATATTTGTGGTAAAGGGAAGGATCAACGTTTCAGGTGCTGCTATCGCTCACTTTGGTTTTGGCCTGTTCCTGATAGGCGTTTTGATATCGCAGGGTAAAAAAGAGGTTATCTCCATCAATCAGGCTGGTATCGATTTCGGTAAGGACTTTAAGAGCAATGAGAAAATAGAGAATGTGCTGTTGTTGAAAGACTCTGCACTTGCCATGGGCGACTATTCGGTAAGCTACAAAGGATTGCAGGTAGAAGGAGTGAATAACTACTATCTGGTAAACTATGTGCGCAAAAACAAAGCAGGAGCAGTACAGGAAGAGTTTCAATTGAAACCAAACGCACAGATAAATCCGAAAATGGGTTTGATAGCTAACCCCGATACCAAGCACTACCTTACCAAAGATGTGTTTACGCACGTATCCAGTGTGCCAAATAATGAAGAACTGAAAGATACATCTACCATGCATGAGATAGCTGTAGGCGATACTTTCTTCAACCTTAGCTCCTTTACTATCTTTAAGCAGATAAACAGAAAACCGGATATGCCGATCGGCTACGATGCTACCGGCAAGTTGCTGATTGCTGCCGTTCTTGAAACAAAAACGATGGATGGTAAAACCTATACCAATCAACCGGTGTATGTGGTAGACCAGGCACAGGGGAAGGTCAGCGGAATCCCATCTGAAGAAAAGAGCATAGGTGTTACCTATGAAATAGCGCAGATAAAACCTGAGGCTGAGAAGTTTGTGATAGCCGTTCGCGAAAAGGAAACACCAGTGGATTTCATCATTATGAAAGCCATTGTTTTCCCATATATCAATCTGGTATGGCTTGGTGGTATACTTACCTTTGGCGGAACTTTTCTGAGTATGTACAGGAGAAGGAAGGAAGCGGTGAAAGAAATCGCCTGACGCTTTTAAATTTTTGCTTACTTCACGCTACAATTTATTGCTTGAAAATTTCTATAATAGGCTCCGGTAATGTGGCTACACGCCTTGGCTTGGCTTTGCAGCAAGCAGGTAATAGTATTGTAGAAATAGTAAGCCGGGATACTGTGTCAGGACATGAGCTTGCTGATAAGCTAAATACAGTGTACACTCAATTTTCGAGCCATTATACCTCGTCTGCAGATGTGTTATTGCTTTGTATAAAGGATGATGCCATAGAAGCTGTCAGCCAGTTATTGGGTCCTCAAACATCTATAGTAGCCCATACTTCAGGCTTCAAGTCAAAAGCGCCTTTACAAAACCTGGGGGACAATTTTGGTATCTTTTATCCGTTACAGACTATGCGCAAGGAGGTGGATATGGATTTCAATAAAGTGCCGCTGATGGTAGAAGGTAGTAATGAGCATACAAAGCAAGTATTGGAGCAACTGGCTAAAACAATAACGGAACATGTGCATGTAGTAGATGAACTGCAGCGGCAGTACATACATGTAGCAGCAGTATTTGCCAATAACTTTACCAATCAGATGCTGGTGCTTAGCGAGTCGATACTGAGCAGTCACGCGCTGGAGTTCAATATATTAAGGCCATTGATACATCAGAGCATGGAGAATGTTATGAATTATTCCCCCGCTACCCTGCAAACCGGCCCTGCCGCACGCAAAGATTTCCTGACCATAGAAGCACATCTCGGGCTATTGGGCAATGATGAAAAAATGCAGCAGGTATACAGGATTATCACAGAGAGTATTTTGAGTAACCAACTAACCAATCTGCCATAATTTATGATGGAAAAAATATGGGCTTATCTAAGGCTGATACGCATAGGCAATGTGGTGATAGCTTCCGGCAGTTTTGTGCTGTTCCAGTATTTTGTACTTGCTCCGCTTTTACAGTCAGCATATTTTAACCCTACGCTCAATGCCTGGATGGTGGCATGCCTGGCACTGGCCATTGCCTGTATTACCGCGGCAGGCAATGTGGTAAATGACTATTACGATTTTGAGCAGGATAAAAAGTACAGGAGTGAAAAAATGGTGCTGGGCAAATATGTGAGCCTGGATACTGCAGTTTATCTTTTAGGAGGGTTGAACCTGGCAGGTATTGCATTGGCTCTTTTTGTAGCATGGAAAGTTGGTAATATCAAGATAGCCAATATATTCTTCCTGACAGCACTATTGCTATGGCTGTATTCATCAACGCTGAAGAAGATACCCCTGATAGGTAACCTGGCCATAGCATTTTTGTGCGCTTTGGTTTTCCTTATCCCCGTGTTGTTCGAGCGCAGCTTTTTTGTGGAGACCTTTGCAGATGCACTGAATTTTGCCAGGGAGAGTGTGCTGGTGCGGATGAAGGGCTATATGTTGTTTGCCTTTCTTATAACCCTGATAAGGGAGATAGTAAAGGACTTACAGGATTACACAGCAGATAAGGAGTATGGTATAAATACTTTGCCCGTAGCCATAGGATTAACCCCTGCAAAGGTATTTGTGATTCTGCTAACCCTGGTTATGATGGCACTTATAGCGTTTCTTCAATATTTCTATTGGATAAACGGGGCTAAGAACCATTTTTGGTTTGCAACGCTCATGCTACAGTTCCCACTATTGGTAAACCTGCTTCCGCTTATTCCGGCCAGGGATGAAAAGTCTTTTGCTGTACAGAGTTTAATGATGAAGCTGGTTATTGTTTTTGGATTATGCAGCATGCCTGCTTTCCACTTTTTCTCCCGATCTATATGAAGCTGAATACAAACGGTAAAAGAATAGTGCTGGCCTCTAATTCCCCTCGCAGAAAAGAACTGCTGGAGAAGCTGGGGCTAACATTTGATGTAGTAGTAAAACACACAGAAGAAATACCCCCTGCCGATACCTTGCCAAAGGACATACCGCTGATACTTGCCAGGCACAAGGCAGATGCTGTAGTATCTGAAGTAGGAGTGGAGCCTGTGGTAATTGCGGCAGATACCATTGTAATACAGCAGGGCAAAATATTCGAGAAGCCGACCGATAGGGCGGATGCCATACAGATGCTGCAACAGCTAAGCGGCAAGCCTCATACAGTTGTCACCGGTGTTTGTATTTTGCACGGTGATAAGGAGGTAGCATTTTCCGACACTACCGAAGTATTCTTTAATGAGCTGTCGCTGGACGAGATAGAATATTACGTAGATAATTATAAGCCTTATGATAAAGCCGGAAGCTACGCCTGCCAGGAGTGGATTGGGGCAGTGGCTATCAGCCGCTTTGAGGGCGACTTCTTTAATGTAGTGGGGCTGCCGGTAAACAAGGTTTACGCGGCTTTGAAAAGCATAGTATAATACTACAGTATTTTCGTTAGGTCATCGAATCCCGGAATACGGTCTACGGTAAAAGCCTCTGCATATTTCGCCCCTATTGGTACGCCAAAGTGCAATGCCCTGCCCTTTACAAATTCAATGAATTCGGGAGAAGATATGAATGTATTTGGCTCAGGCGAGTTTGGGTCGAAAAACTGAGACGTGTATGCAAATACCGACTCCATTTTTTTGTCCATGTAGGGCGTAATATCTACCACAAAATCCGGCTCTGCATGTATCGCCTGAATGTAGTGGTACACCGAACGCGGACGGAATGCTGTTTGTGCTATTCCATTTTCTTTCGTTTCGATTTTTGAAAGGCCGGCAAGGAAGCATGCATCCCGTACTAAAACAGATGAACGCCCGTGATCGGGGTGGCGGTCGTAGTTGGCATTGCACAGCACTATATCAGGCTGGTACTTTCGTATCATGCGTATTACCTCCAGCTGGTGGGCTTTATCATTGGTGAAAAAGCCATCGGCAAAACCAAGGTTTTCGCGGGCAGATACGCCTAATATTTTCGCTGCCCTTTGGGCTTCTTCCAGTCTTAGTTCCGGAGTGCCACGGGTGCCAAGCTCTCCTTGTGTCAGGTCCACTATCCCAACCTTGTACCCCTTTTCTATATGCTTTAGCAGGGTACCTGCACAGCCTAGCTCTACATCATCCGGGTGAACACCAATAGCCAGTATATCCAGTTTCATCTTGTATTATTTTAAGCAGTCTAAGATATCAGACAAGCTGTTTTCATTTATTTCATGCGCACCATCAAATGAAATGTACCTAAAGTAGTTCCCTTCGAATACCTCGCTGATCTTATCCTTGTTAAATAGTTGCAGCAGTGGGTCATTTTCTCCGGCCACCAGAATATTTTTTGCTTTTGTAAAGGTGGCAGCAAGGGGCTTTGCCTGGTATTCCGTGGCCATTTCGCCTGCGTACATCACAAAGGCTGCAATGGGCAGTTGAGTATTAGCTGCCCATCTGGTAGCAGTGGCAACTCCCTGGGAGAAGCCAAGCACTATAATTTGGGCATTGCTATAATCACTTAGCCTGAAATGCTCTGCTACCTGCTCCATGTAGCGGATGTTATCTTTTATATCGTTTTCCCTGTCCTCTGATGTCATCCATGTGGCACCTATGCGGCCACTGAACCCCTTTGTATAGAAGCGGCTCAATCCCTCAGCTGCAATCACAAAATTTTCTTCCGGGTTCAATGATTCAAAGGACTTTATAAAATCCGTAGCCAATTGTGCATAGCCATGCAGCAATACCCAGATATACGCGGTCTCAGAATTCAATACACCATGCGTGGTGCATCGTGCTGTTTTAGTTACTTGTATATGTTCTATCTGCATGTTTGGTTTTTAGGAAGCGCGCTACCATAAAGCTACGGGCAGCAGCAAATACAATCAGCATCAGGCAAACAGGGTGATAGGGTTGCGGCAGTATAAAGTGTATAGCCAATAGCAGCACCATTGCTACACCAATAACGGTAAACAGCTTGCCATAGAACTGCTGCGAGCGGATGAACGGTATGGCCAATGCAAGCGGTAGGTATAGTGGTATAGCCCAAAGCATATTCAGGTTGCGCTCTACAGAGTAGTGCTCGGTGCCAAACCACATGCCAAGGAAGAATACCCCGAAAATGCTATATAGCAATAGCCAGAAAAGATCAAAGTATTTGTTGTACCTACCCTTGCGCAATGGCAGCCAACCAAGAACAAATAGTAGTATCAATACTACCGGGAATACAAATTCAGGTGAGGTGAAGAAGTTACTGCTTTTGTCGAGGGGAAAGCTAAGCACTTGCCTGGTAGAGAGCACAAAAGGCTCTGTAGTCCCACTTTCGTGAACTATGGTGCCTTTAGCAATAGAGGTGCGCAGGTAGTCGGGCAGAAAAGTTTGCATACGTGGAGTAGCCTCTACATCGCATGGTGTTCCGAGTATCAGGTAAAATCCAAATTTCACCCACTTGCTGTTATCTACATACAGGTCGAGCATATCCCGCAGGGTTGCCTTTTTTTGAAAATCCTGCGTATAGTTTAG
>DLGO01000122.1:8256-20674 GCA_002482725.1 Bacteroidetes bacterium UBA7692
CCCTTTTACCGATGCTTTTTTCAAATACATCCCTTATTCTGGTAGCACAATTGTCGAAAAAGAATTCGTAGCGGTAGTTGCGGTTCTCAGGTTTGGCATTGTTGTATAGGAATGCAAAGATTGCTTTCTTTTCATCCGTAGTCAGGTTCAGTTCATCTTCTACTACTGAGCGTTTTTCGTAGATGTACATGCCAATGAAATCACTGTGCCTGTCTACGCTTACCATATAGTTCAACCTGCCCTGAACAAAATTGGTATAGAAGTTGGGTTGGTTGAAGTCGAAGGTACCGTAATTGAACACTACATCAATATCCTGCTTATAGTCTGTAACCCTGATACCCGAGTGGCCGAAAGCCGAATAAAGCTCGCTTCCCGGAGCCACTGTAAGCAGTGAGATGCTTGCAGAATCAGAAAGTATGATATCTCCGTTTTGTGCACGTGTGTTTGCGGGTATTACCAGCAAAGTAATAAGTAAAAGGAACAATGCCTTCAGGGTTATTTTCATTTGGTGCATCAGTTCAATATTGGGTTTTCGGGATAGCCCGCCATTTTATCGTATACACCACCCATACCGCGCATTATTGTTTTCCATAGGGTTTCGGGGCGAATGTCAAATATATGCTCGGCTTTGGCCTCAGTTACTATCCATGAGTCATCCTGCATTTCCTCTTCCAGTTGGCCAATAGACCAACCTGCATAGCCCAGGTAAAAGCAGATATCGTTTTCATTTATTTGGTTTAGTTCTACCAGCATTTTTATCTGCTCAAAGTTTCCTCCCCAGTACAGGTTGTCTGCCAGCTTCAGGCTGCCTTCTATTTTTTCGCCCAGGCGGTGCAGAAACTGTAGGGAGTCTGTACCAACAGGTCCTCCCAGAAATAGGCGCCCTTTGAAATTGTCAAATTCAGCTACTACCTCGCTTATTGGAAGTTTCACCTGTTTGGTGAGTATAAGGCCTACCGAGCCTTCCTTATCATCGTGCTGGCAAATGATAACTACGGCACGGCTAAAATTCTCATCGCTCATGAATGGCTCTGCCAGAAGCAGCTTGCCTGCCTCCAGTTTTTTGCTTTTCTCAAATTCATTGCTCCAGATCAATTCGCTCATATAAAGTAAACGTAAATCAAAACCTGAAGTTCAAAAACAAAATATTATCACAGAATGTGGGTAATTGAACTGCGTTTTTGTTAATCAATTGCCACTATTTCAAAATGATTCGTAACATTTGTAGTTCAGTACAATTCACATGAACAAAAAAGTAATTTTAACCCTCGTTTTTGCGCTTAGCGCATTTGCCCAAATCAATGCTCAATCCTACATCAGGTTTAAAATAGACACAGCCTCTATTACAGAAAGCACGGATTCTGTTTCGGTAATTGTAGAGCAATACAATGCAGATACCTCTAATTTTATAGCATTGGTGGCCTACGACCGGGCTGCAAGCACTGCTGTGCTGGATACCGATTTTACGTTCAGCAACAGGGGCTTTCAGATAGCTCCGGGTGAAACTAAGAGCGATACCCTAAAATTCAGGCTGAAACAGGATGGTCGGTTTGAAGGCACTGAGTATGCCGTTATAAAACTAAAAAGCGTGTTGAGGCAACAGGATGTGGCTGAGGATTCTGTTTTTACCCTTGCTATTTTTGATGATGATTCTTTCTTTGTGTCCTTTATAGGTGCGGGCAAGAGCTATATTGAAAATGATACAGTAGCTGTAGTACGCGTAACTACCAATGGTATAGCACCCGATAGCGCAGTGGTGCGGATAACGCTGGACCTTGGCAATGCCACACGTAATGTGGACTATAGCTTTACTGATACGACGCTTATTTTTGCGCAGGGTACTGATGATACATTGGGCTTTAGGGTTACTTTGTATCAGGATACAATAGATGAGGTAAATGAGCAGCTGAACCTGAACCTGACAAAGGTAAGCGGCTCTGCAAAAACCTTGTATACCACCTTTACACTTACGATAGTAGATGATGATGCCGTTATTAATTCAATTTTTGACAATAAGCTATCAGCATCTGCAGTTTCAGTCTATCCAAATCCATTTTCAGGTAGGTTGAATATTTCTACCGAGTTGGAGATAAATGAGGTGGTATTGTACAACGCACAAGGCCAGGAGTGTTTGAGACAAAATTCAGGCATTGTGATAGAGGCCGAAAAATTGCAAAATCTTCCCGCAGGTAATTACATTTTGCAGCTTGTAAGCGGCGATAACTCAGTAAGGAAAAACCTTATAAAGGTTAATTAGTATTGATTATCAATACCTGATATTCTTTTCTTTTTTAATGCGGCTGTGGCAGTAAGGGTTATCCCTACTTTATCCACATCTGTAATCTTACGCACACGGCTATTCCACCACAGATTGCCACTTTAAGGTGTGAATATATGTTGTATGAACAGGTGCAGAATTAATGTGTCATAAAGATTTCTTAACTTGGTGTAATTAGGGTTAATTCGCACTCCCTTTTTTAAATGATACAGTGATGGCAGATCCGCAGGAAATAATCAAGAGAACTATACGCAAGGCAAATTTTGCCGGAGATGCCGGAAACACATCCGATTATGGAAAGCTGCCACCACAGGCCGTAGACCTGGAGGAAGCGGTTTTGGGTGCTGTATTGATAGAGGAAAACGCAATAAATGAGGTAATAGACCTGCTAAAGGATGATAGCTTTTATGTAGATAAGCATATACACATCTGGCAGGCGGTAAAGCTCCTGTACTCCAAGCAGACACCGATAGACTTATTGACCGTAACTGAGCAGCTAAAGAAGATGGGCAAGCTGGAGGCAGCAGGCGGCTACTTCTACATAGCGCAGCTTACCAATAAAATAGGATCGGCAGCCCACATAAAGCACCATGCGCACATCATAGCAGAGAAGTATATACAGCGCTTGCTGATAACTACCTCTACTGAGGTAATCCGCGATGCCTATGATGATACTACCGATGTGTTTGAGTTGCTGGATAAGGCAGAGAAAAACCTGTTCTCCATAGCCGAAAGCAACCTGAAGCGTAACTCGGAGGTGATAAGCTCTGTAGTGGACAATGAGTTGAAAGAGCTGAACATAAGGATACACAACAGCCAGGATCACCTGAATGGTGTGCCTTCCGGGTTCATAGACCTGGATAAGGCTACCGGTGGATGGCAGAAGAGTGACCTGATAATAGTAGCTGCCCGTCCTGCGATGGGTAAAACGGCATTTACACTGGCACTGGCGCGCAACGCAGCGGTAGACCATAAGAAGGCAGTAGCATTCTTCTCGCTGGAGATGAGCTCGGGTCAGTTGGTACAACGTTTGATATCTATGGAGACACAGATATCGGCCGACAAAATCCGCCGTGGTAACCTGGAAGATTTCGAGTACCAGGTGTTGACATCAAAAATTGATAAGCTACGCGAGTCGAAGATATTTATAGATGATACCCCAGCCATAAACGTATTTGAGCTGCGCAGCAAATGCCGCAAGCTGAAACAACAGCACGATATAGGTCTGGTAATAATTGACTACCTGCAGTTGATGAGCGGTACTGTAGATGGCAAAGGCAATGGCAACCGTGAGCAGGAAATAAGCATGATTTCGCGCTCCCTGAAGGGATTGGCGAAAGAGTTGGAGATACCAATCATTGCCCTTTCGCAGCTATCGCGTGGACCGGAAAAACGTGGTGGTATACCAAGGCCGGCTCTTAGTGACTTGAGGGAGTCAGGAGCGATAGAGCAGGATGCGGATATAGTTATGTTCCTGTTCCGTGCAGAATATTATAAGCTGGAGGTAGATGAAGACGGGCAACCAACAAAAGGCATAGCCGAGGTAATCATTGCCAAGCACAGGAACGGACCCGTATGTACGGTGCGTACCCGATTCATCGCTTCACTTGCCAAGTTCGATAACCTGGAGTCATTTGGCGCAGCTGATGAGTACGTACAATTGCAACAGGGCACAGAGAAAACGACGTATAAAAAAATGCAGTCGCGCATGAACGATGACGATGACAGCTTTATAGAGAAGAAGCACAAGCCGGGCGATTTTGATGATGCCCCACCGTTTTAGAAAATTCAGATTCCTGTAGATAAAGAATCCCCGGTAGAATACCTTCTGGTATCTCCGGGGATTTTTATTTTACAGACGGGTATTATGCTGCTAATGTAAAGTAGAAGGTAGCACCTTCATTTACTTTAGCATCTGCCCATATCTTGCCACCATGCCTTGTTATGATTTGTTGAACAAGTGCAAGTCCTACGCCGGTACCTTCATATTCAGTAACCTGATGAAGGCGCTGGAATGCCCCGAAGAGTTTTTCATATAAGGACATGTCAAACCCTGCTCCATTATCTTTTACGTAGTAAACCAGGTGTTTATCTTTGTGCGTTGTACCTATTTCTATTACAGGATGCTCCTTTTTGCTGGAATATTTTACTGCATTCGATAGCAGATTTGACCATACCTGTTTTATCAATATCGAATCACAGTCAGCTTCGGGTAAATCTTTAAGTACAAATTTTGCTGCATTATTTCCTGATGTTGATTTTATTTCTTCAATAGCTACATTTACAATGGTGGCCATATCTGTTTGCCGCCTGTCTACGGCTATTTTTCCGCACCTTGAAAAATTCAGGAGTTCATGTATCAGTTGATCCATGTGTTTGGCATGGCCTATGATGGTTTGCAGGTTTTCCCTGGAACTGCTGCTCATATTGGCTTCTTCTTTCAGAAGTATCTGTCCAAATCCACTTATAATCCGTAATGGTGCCCGCAGGTCATGCGATACAGAATAGCTGAATGCCTCCAGCTCTTTATTAGCCATCTGAAGTTGATGGGTACGTTCTTTTACCTTCTGCTCCAATGATTCGTTCAGTGAGCTTATTTCCTGCTCATTATTTTTCTGGATGGTAATATCTCTGGTGATACCGTCTAAGCGTATTAGCTTTCTTTCTTCGTCCAGTGTAGGCACTACAGTATTTTCAATCCATCTGATAGAGCCATCTTTATGTACTATCCTGTATTGGTTTCTTAGGTCCCTTCCGATCCTCAAAATCTCTCTGTGCCCATCCAGTATATGCAGGTCCTCGGGCAATACTACTTTGGTGTACAGATCTACATCTTCATAAAATTCCTGAGCATCGTGACCATATATTTTTTTGCATGAAGGCGAAATCTGCGTGACTTTATTCGATAACATATCAACTGAAAATAACACCTCCTCTACACTGTTGAATAGTATATTCAATTCCTTATTTGCGGCTTGCAGTTTTGCCTCTGTCTCCTTCATTTGGGTGATATCCTGAATCGTTCCGTATATTTCTGTTAACTCACCAGCTTCATTTAATGTCACCTTCGCTTGAGAAACAATGGTTTTAATTCTGTTATCCGGGGTTATAATTCGGACTTCGTAATTAAATGATACCTTTTCGGCTAAAGCCTGGTTAAAGGCTTTTTGAACGGTATACCTGTCCATTGGGTGGATACATTGCAAAAAGCCCTGAGGTGTTTCGGGTATTTCATTCCTTTTACGCTCCAGTATATTATAAATCTCATCAGATCTTTTTACAGTATTGGTTTTGATATCCCAATTCCAGTTTCCCAAATGCGCAAGCGTTTGTGCTTCCCTTAGATTTTCAATGGTAATCTGCAGATCTTTACTAAGCGTAAACAATGCTTCTTTTTGCATCATTTCTTCATCCAGCTTTCCTATTTTGAACCCTTGCTCGATGTATGCTTCCCTGTATTTTTTGAAATGGTGCGCCCATAGCGCACTGATAAAGAATATAATTCCAACCAAAGATATATGGATAATAAAGGTGGGCAGGTCCATAAAGTTTAGCTGGGTAAAGTAAACTTCCCTGTAGCCCGAGAACTGCAGATATGCAAAGATGCCATGGTGCAGTACAACAACAAAAAGTATAGGTAGCTGTAATCTCCATTTTTGATAGGTAATAAGCAAAGCACTACCAATAAAAGCAATAAAGTGCATCTCTAACATACCATGCATCTGGTATATAAACTGCGCCATGAATAAACCCAATACTGCACTCAGTACATATTGATATAAGTCAGATTCGGGAAGCAGCAGCTTAGTGGAGTAGTAGGCTATGAGCAACAATCCGCCTACAGAAAATGCAATAATCCAGGTGTCGTAAAAGAAACCAAGTCCGATACCCGCTATAAAAAAGAAGGCAAGGAAATAGTTTACTATGCGATCGGATTTTTGTTTTATATCTGTTAGGAATTCTTCAATCTGAGTGTCCGGTTTCGGTGCGTGTATGGTAAATGTACTCATAGGATTATTGTATGTTGCATGCTTTAATTTCACATCCATAAGCTTTAATGGCCATGGGGCTAAAGCTGATGTGCATGGGGCCACTCAGTAATGAGTCAATTGCCATTTGGGCATAGTTGCTGTTTGGCATGGTACAATAGCGGTTTTTGTTATAGTTGCCTCGAAAAAATAGATGTTGGGTGCTATCTAATAGTACAGCCTGGGGAGTAGAATAAACGCCACAAATACCAGCTACGGAAGTGTCAAATGAAATCGGGATGTTGAGGTCAAATTTTTCGCGAATGGCATTTATAGTATATGCATTGCTTTTGTCAATTACAATTACCGAGAAATTGATTTGATTATGGTACTTGCTTACCAATTCTTTAAAGTGTTTAATATTAAATCGGGAGCAAGGGCAATCAGGATTAAAGAAATGAATAAATGAAGGCTTGTCGGCTTGAGTCGTTGGCGTTTCGCCAAGATTAATATATGAGCCCAGGGGTACATTCTTATAGTCAACAGGTATGGGAGTTGGTAAGCTATATTTTAATTCATTCTGCCAAAACAGATGTGCTATTAACCCACTTATTGCTATCAACAACCCTATAGTCAAAATTTTGTTCATGCGCAGTTTTTAGATATATATATTTAGTAACCGGATATCTGGCATAGCTATTTTCTGCTATGTATAAAGATTACATTGCGATAATACGGGGGGCATATATTATAGTTAGTCGGCATTAATCATTGCCGGATATGACTTAAATCATAGATTGACTATTGTCATATATTTCAACGCTAAAATTAACTAGCAGGTGTGCTAAAGTATAAGATAGGAATAGTTAGGGCTTTATTATTGTGTTATACTGAAAACTCGTAAAGACGCCTGAATTTTGGCGTAGGAATAAGAGAGGAAATAAGAGCAGGCGCTCCCAATGCCATAAAAAACAAAATGCCGCTCCTTTGCAGGAAACGGCATTCATATTAATCAAACAGAGACTTAAGTAAAGTTTAATTAAGCAGCAACTTCAGCTACTGCTGGTTTAGTTGTTTTTTTAGTAGCAGCTGGTTTAGCAGCTTTAACTGTAGCTTTTTTAGCAGCAGGTTTAGCTGTTGCTTTAGGAGCTTTAGCAGTTGCTTTTTTAGCAGCTGGTTTAGCAGATGCTACTTTAGCGCCTTTGATAACAAGTTGGTTTTCCAACTTTTCGATGCGCTTAGAAAGTTTTTCAACTTCAGAAGCACCCAGACGAACGAATTTTTTAACTGTTTCGTTGTATTTACCTTCTATTGCACCTCTGCGACCTTCAGTTTTTTTAAGCAAATCTGTAACGATTTTTTGCCCGTCTTTTTCACTTAAGCGACCTTTCTCCACCAACTCCTCTACTGCTTCCTGAACTTTCTCAGATGCTTGTGTTGCAAGACCGATACCGGCGTAGAATAATCTGCGTAGGTTCTCTTGTGTTTTGTTGTCAGCCATAACGTTTAAATTTTTTTGTTGTTTTTTTAATTGACAATGCAAATAAAGGAAAAATATCTCACTATGTGCTGATAATCATGTTAATTTAAAGTAAAAAAAAATGACGCTGATATTGAAAGTCAATAGTATCAATGCTTTATGATGTGTTTTTTACTATTTATAAATTAGTATATATGAATAAATGGTGCTTTTTTTAACATTTATAGCTCAAAATTTAACGGTAAAGTGCCTGAAAACAGCGATAAAAGTGCGTTTGCTTTTTATTAAAAATGAAAGATTACATTCATAGTATTCAATGTGTTATATGAGCAAACTATTTTACCTTTTGTTTTTACTGGTTGCTGTGCTGGAATTGTTGTCGGGCGTGCTTTCCAATCATGTATTGCATGTCATTACCAAGCCACTTTTAATGACCTTGCTTATAGCATTCTATGTTTTTACCTTAACAGGCCGCAAGGAATACGGGTCGATTGATACATTGATGGTTATAGCTTTTGTGTTCTCCTGGATAGGCGATATAGCCCTGATGTTCGGGCATATAAACCAATTATTTTTTCTCGGTGGGCTGGTGGCTTTCCTTATCACACATGTGTTCTACATTCTGGCTTTTAGTAAATCAGCCTTACCTAAACCGGGCTTCCTGAAATGGAATCCTTTGTTTGCTTTGCCTGCAATTGCCTATTGTGTATTCCTTGTCACCTACCTGCTGCCTTTTATCCCGGTGCACATGAAGCCTGCTATTCTCATCTACGCAGCAGTTATCGGGTGTATGGTATTGGCTGCCCTGAATAACGCAGGCAGGTTGCCCGTTAAATCATTTGTGCTGGTTTTTTCCGGTGCAGTGCTGTTTATGTTTTCTGATTCTATTATTGCCATCAATAAGTTTGCGATGGCTGACCAATTGCCGTATGCAGGGGTATTCATTATGGCACTATACATTGCCGGCCAACTGATGATAGCTAATGGTATGCTTATCAAAAACAAGAGGTAAGAAAAAATATCCTACTTTAGCCGCACTGAAAGGTGTTTCTGCCAAGGCAGAAATGAAAATGGGAATTGTGTTCAATGCACAAGCTGTACCCGCAACTGTAAGTTTTTTAGCAATAAAGAACAAGCCAGGAGACCTGCCTTCAGTTATTTATAAATTATCGGCTTTCGGGGAAAAAAGCGGGAAATTGTGAAATGGTATTTTATATCATTCCTTCTTTCTCCTTTACTTATTGCTGATAAAAATTTGAAAAGGAATGAAAGGCTTTTTACGAAAGTTAAATGTGGATTTTGGTGTGCGGGGGGTGGTATTGCTGTTCACTCTGGGTATTACTACATCTTTGGCTGCACAGTTTGCCCCACCGGCAGGGCAGGCAGGCAGCACAGCGGTGCATAAGGATTCAAGCATAATAGTAGCATGGGCTACCTCAAGCATAATTGAAAGGGGCTGGCAGGATATAGGCGATACATTGGTTGGACGGGTAACAACAGGGGATTCCCTATCGCCTGTAGGGGCAGCAAACGGAACTATAATAAGTCTGGGTGATGGAGGAACTGCTACTATGGAGTTTGCGAAGCCAATAGTGAATGGTACAGGAGCGGATTTTGCGGTATTTGAAAATAGCTTCTCCGATAAATTTCTGGAGCTGGCCTTTGTAGAGGTAAGCAGCGATGGGCAGCGATTCGTTAGGTTTCCTGCAACTTCTAATACACAAGATACAGCGACCATAGGCGGATTTGGAGAAATTGATGCTACCCTGCTGAATAATCTGGCAGGAAAGTACAGGGCAACTTACGGTACTCCATTTGATCTGGAGGAGCTGAAAGACTCTGTGGGTTTGGATGTAAACAAGATAACCCATGTGCGTGTGGTGGATTGTGTGGGCTCACTTAATCCATTGTATGCCACCTATGACAAGAATGGGAATATGGTCAACGAACCATGGCCTACGCCATTTCCAAGCAGTGGATTTGACCTGGATGCAGTTGCCGTAATTCATGAATTAGGTACAACAGGAGTAAGTGAGCAGGAAAAGTATAAAGTGGGAATATATCCCAATCCGGTATCCTCTGTATTGAATATCCGCATTGGCGAAGGTGGGTTTTCTGCCGGAGAAATTTTTGATATTAATGGTCGATTGCTGTTGACTGTAACAGAAGCGAAAACAGATGTATCTGATTTGCGCAATGGATTCTATTTCTTTCACACTACCATAAACGGCAATAGTGTAACTTCAAGGTTCATTGTATCAAGATAATCATGGAAGGTGATTTGAATCTTTGTCCTGTAAGCAACTCGCAGTTTGAATGCAAGAAGGACGATATTGCTAACTGCCACTGCAGCCAAACTGTGCTGACAGAGCAGGAGCGCAAGTACCTTGCCTTCAAATACCCCGGCCAATGCCTTAGTGCCGAAGGGCTAAAGCAAATAAAGGCAGAGTATGCAGCACTGCCAGAATACTATATACAATCCGGCTTTTATGTATTTACCGAAAAGAGCCACCTGAAAAGAGGCTACTGCTGCAGGAGCGGATGCCGCCATTGCCCTTACGGGTATGAGCGGTAATCTTAAGAAATAGAATTCCTTACCCTTTGGGTATAGTTGCGCAGCGCTGTGCGGTAGTCCAGGTTATTCTTTTCCATATCATGCTTTATATCTATGGCAGCAAGCACATGGGTAAGCTGCTCACCTTCATCCTTGCCCTCTACAGTAATTTCCAATGGAGTTTCATCCATCATGGCGTTTTCCGCAGTCCTAAGCTGTTCCAGTGAATATGTTTCAACCAGGTTTTTTATCAATGGTAATTGCATGATGTAAATCTACATAGTTTGATATTAATCATGCTTGTTTTTGCAAGCCGCTGAGGGATTTTTATATAATTTAAAAGTTATAGCTTCACCTCATTAATCAATCAGGGATTTTATGCTGAGCTATTGGGAGAGGAGTGCACTACTGCACTACGATATAATTATAGTAGGTAGTGGTATTGTGGGATTGAGCACGGCAATATCTATAAAAGAAGCGCAGCCAGGCCTGGGTGTATTGATACTGGAAAGAGGGCTGCTGCCCAGCGGTGCCAGCACGCGCAATGCGGGTTTCGCCTGTATAGGCTCATTGTCGGAGATAGTAGAAGACCTAAATTATATGCCCGCAGATAAGGTGCTGGAACTGGTACAGCTAAGGGCAAATGGCCTGAAACGATTGAGGAGCAGATTAGGTGATGGGAATATTGAATACAGAGAAAACGGAAGCTATGAACTAATAGGGGCCGATGAAATGGAATTGCTCAATAAACTGGATGGGGTAAATGAACTACTTCAGCCTGCATTCGGCAAAAACGTATTCAGTATATCTGCCAGGGCCAATGAGGACTTCGGTTTTGCAGGTGGGTTTGCTTCGGCCATAGTGGAGAATAGCTGTGAAGGAGAGCTGCATACCGGAAAAATGATAAAGGCCCTGCTCCGGTTGGCTATACAGCATGGGGTAGAAATAAAGACAGGATGTGAAGTGCTGGATATAGAGGAGGGGAAAGAAGTTCGGTTTAATTGTAAGAGTATTGGTAGTGGAGAATCAATTCAATTTATATCAGCAAGAGCGGTGCTTTGCACCAATGCCTTTACCCGGAGGTTTCTGCCCGAAGAAAATGTAAAGCCGGGCCGTGGAATGGTAGTAATAACAAAACCGCTGGAACGTGTTACTTTTCAGGGAATATTTCATTTCAATAAAGGATATCATTATTTCAGGGAAATAGACGGACGTGTTTTATATGGTGGAGGAAGGGACCTGGATTTTGATGGAGAAACAACTGCGGAATTTGGACTGAATGAAAAAATACACAACGCGCTTATGGAAAACCTGAGAAACAACATCTTACCAGGAGTGGATGTTGAAATAGATATGGAATGGAGCGGTATAATGGCATTTGGAGATACGAAGTACCCGATAGTAAAAAAGGTGGGCAGTAATTTGTATGCCGGGGTACGTATGGGTGGCATGGGAGTGGCTATAGGTAGCGAGGTGGGTGCTATATTAACAAATATGGTTTTGCAGAACCTTTGACTTATGGAATGTTATTGATTATATTTATACAAACGATTTTTTCACATTTAAAACTATAGAAGATGAAGAAACTATTACTAGCAGCAGCTTTGGTTGGTACTATGATTTCTGCCAATGCGCAGGACTCTGAAATATTGACAGAAAAGCAAATTTCAAAAATAGATTTTAGCGGAAAATGGATAGGAAAGCGTTTTCAATACGATGCCAATGGTAAAACTGTGGTGCAGGCATTTACCTATGAATTTGACCTGAAACAGGAAGGAAATACCATAACAGGAACCAGCACTATAATAAGTGCAGGTGGAAACTATGGGGATATGAAACTGCGTGGAGTTATAATAGGGGATAAGCTCCACTTTGAAGAGTATGCTGTGGCTACGCAGGATATAGAAGAAGGTAAAGTATGGTGTTTTAAATCGGGCGAACTAAGCATAGCAAAAGCGAACAAAAGCGTAAAGCTGCAAGGGGCTACTCCAAGCTATATGACGGATTATTACCTGCCATGCTCAGGCGGATTTACAGAGTTGGTGAAAGTAGAGGATGGAAGCGAACCGGTGGAAATCAACGTAGCGACTTCAGGTTCTAACACATTGGATGGTTTCAATATTACCGTATTCCCTAAT
>DLGO01000034.1:0-22070 GCA_002482725.1 Bacteroidetes bacterium UBA7692
CTCTTGATTTAAACTGTTATGGTTACTGTTACGCGGGCAACATGCAAAAGGTTACAGTCAATCGAAAAATATTTTCCGAATAGTTAAAGGCAGGTTCCGAATACCGCAATAAGATCCCTTCTTCACTTAGCTGATAGCTCAAAAAAGTTTATACTTTTGGTTTGTCCTTAATCAATAATGATTGTTAAGAGAGAGTTTGATTTAAGAATAAATAAATCTGAAACAAGAAATACCGAAGTATGAAAAAAGAAACACTGCAGAATATTGCCCTATTTATATTTTGTCTGATATTCATCTATGTATTGGCAGCATTTTCAGTTTTCGAAGCTTATGAAGGCACCTATTCCTCCTTTTTCTCAGGCTCGCTGACAAGTGGTAAGCCAATGACAGTATATTATTATCTCTCCTTCTATCTCATATCAGCCATTTACCTGAAAGCATATAGCATTGCCCCTAAAATTCCATGGTATGAAATAATCCAGTGTTTTTTTACGGCAGTGGCCCTTTTTGTTATTCTAAAGTCGCTCTTAAAGAATGCAGAGGAAGATACAAAAAGTAAAAAACTAATACTGGTAGCCCTTTCCCTGATAATTGCTACAGAGTTTATACTTCCCTCTCAATACACACGTAATGCATTTGCATTAGGCATAGCCTCTACACTCGCGCTAATGGCCATCAAAGACAACAAAATGAGTGTATGGAGTTGTATTCTATATGTACTATGCCTGCTGATGAGACATGAAGTAGGGGTTTTTATCATAATTATCCAGTGGTTATCTATAATATTCATTTCTAATGGTAAATATTCAAAAACAGCCCTTGCATTCAATACTGCTGTTCTCGTATTTATGGCCAGTTATATTGCTTATGACAGATTTGTAACTACTGATTTCCTGAAACAATTTGAGCCGGAACTAGGGTTTCAGCTTTTGGACAGAAAGAATATAGTACCTCTGGGTACTATGAAAACAGCAGTAGATTCAGCTAAATATATTGCTGTTACTAAAATGATAAATGACCCAGGCTACACTACCATCCCTTTTATACGAAGCCTTGTAGCAGAAAATGCCTTTATAGGTATTAACAAGGAACTAGTAGTGCGCGCTCAGGAAATTTTAGCAGATAAACTAAATCATTCGCTGGGGCTATTAATCATCTATTTTGGTATTCTGTTGGTAGTAATACGGCAGGCATGGGCTGCATTCGGCAAAAAAGCGGTGGCAAAAATCATTGCATTCAACCTATTTATTTGGAGTCTTATAGCGATAATCACCTTCTTGCTTACCCTCCAGTACCACACACTGGATAGTATGCTATCTATACTTTGCTTCATTTTACTAAGCAGGGTACAATGGCATAAATTATCTGATACCCGCGCCATAGCTTGGCTTTCCTGTGCAATTATTGTCATTGGCACCACCATACTCACATTTAAACAAAGCCAATATATAACAAAAATTAAAAAACAACTGGACAACAGCATCCAGTTCAGAGAAGATTTGGAACACAGGTATGCGGGCAAAATTATAATTCCGGGAGTAGACCAAAAAAAGAAGCTGATAAGAAGCTTCAAAATGTTTCATGTGCCGACTTTTCCGGCCTTCGCTGCTGTTTATCTGGTCGATGCAGATGTTACTTACATACAAGCGGACTACAGTGCTTTTTTAAGTGAAAAATGCAAATGCAATACAAAAGATTATACCCAGTTTTTTGACTTTCTGGCTTCGAAAGGAGATAGTGTGCGAATTATATCCACCCACGAAAGAATGGCAGATATAATGAGCTATTGCAGAGTAGTAAGAAATAAAAACTACAATTTGGTTGCAATAGATTCTATGTACGAAGGACAACTAACTACATTTACGTTCAAATAGACTAACTACCTATATCATTGTATATAAGCAGACATCAGCCTAATTTGTAAATACCCTTGAAACAGAAAATCCTATGCCATATCGGCCTTCCACACAATAGGTAACGCCTTTTTCAGGCTTTATACTTTTTCCGTTGGCCACTTTCTTTATCTTCCGGTTATTGTCTCCGGATAGCTGATACCATGTCAAGTCCGTACTATAACCGGTAACTATAAGTGAGTCACCTGCCCTTTCTATAACAGGTCGCTGTGGTTTAGGCCAATTATCCAATAGCCTTGCTTTATATACATATATCCATTGCGGTAATTGATACACGCCAAATTTCCCATTCGTTTTCTGGTATTCGAATACGTTCCTGTATCCCATATTGGCAGTTGTATCCGATTTTTCAAAAAAGCCATATCCCATGGAATAATCTCCATTAGCTCGGTAGTCAATATTACCCTGTCCATCGGCAACATAAGACGGAGTTTTAACCTTTATACTTTTAACCAGCTTAATTTTATTGGTTACCTTATCCATTTCAAATACCACACCACTAGCCACTTTTTTTCCAAAGCCATTGGAAAATAATGAATAAGTAACGCTTTTTTTATTGTCGCTCAATAAATTAAAATCGTGTGGTGCAAACCATTCAATAGTATCCTTGCCAGATACAACAGGCATATCTTTATTATTTATCTGCCATATTACCTTTCCGTCTTTTTTAGAGACTTTACCCAATCCTATTTGTTTCATAGCATAAAGGATATTGCCATCATAATCCCACAGTGCAGAGGTAAGCCTGGTCCATTCCAGTATGTCTGCATGGCGCGTGGCAAAAGCCTTGCTTGCAAGTGTCTGCTTAAAATCGAATAGCTCCGGGTCTAAATGCTTTAAAGGATCCCATACGTAAATTGTATTGTTATCTGGATCCAAGATGTTGATATAATCTACATTGCAGTGAACCGCACTATCCTTTTCCTCATTTGTATATTGCCTCAGATCCAAAAACGTGGTTTGCTTCATATCTACCATGCGCTCACCGTTTTTACCCAAACGTACATCGTGGAAGTACATATTAAACCCTTTATCCCTGCTGGAAACAGTATCCACTGGTTCATAGCGGTCGTTCAGCAATATATACCCTGCAAAATCCGGTGCCACCAGTTGCCCTACTCCTATTGCCTGCTGGGATATTATTTTATAAAATGAAAAGTATCCGGCCTCCACTTTAGCATCAATGGTGAAATCCATCCTGTATTGATTTGCTTTGGTTATACTTTCATACATTTCATCTGTAAAATATGGCGGTGAATAATACCACCTTGGAGGCCATGGCTCATCTGCATCTATCATCTGCAGCGATTGGTTGTATGAAAGCTCCTCTTTCTTGCCATCAAAGCGGGCCACATCAGCAGTAGTTATTAAAAGCGTGGTAGCACTATCCGAGTTAGCATTGGCCAATCTCACAGGTGGTAAATATTGAAGTAAATCTGTCGTGATAGGGTCTATTTTTATTTTCTGAGCCTTTTCCTCCTTTTTAATCTCTTTTTGCCTTTGCTCTCTGGCGCACTGCGTATTTGTCAAAACCAGCACTAGCAAACATAGTGGCGCAAACAAAACACTACCTGCTGAGTTCCATTTCCCATTTGCTTTTTCCATAAGGAGTTTTATAATTATGCGGATAATAATAATTTATATATCGCAATATTTTTACACAATATTTTTGTAAAATTATCCAAAAATCCTAAGTTTATATTGATGTTTGCAATCGTTACCGGTAATTTCTTCGGACTATAAAATATATGCATATTAAATACCTGAATGAGGATTGTGAAAGGATTTCCAAGACCTGCGATTTGGAGTTTGGTAAAGAGCTTTTGATTCTTAAAGATGATACCAATTTACTAAGCAGAAATCCGCAGCTTAATAAATCTGGTTTCGGTCGCTTTACAGTACAGGATATAAGCACATTCAATCGACTGGAGAAAACAATGACTCTTCTTATAAAAGAGCGGATGGAATTGTATCAAAATGTTTCCGATGATTTTCAATTGAACCAATATCACAAGCACCTTGTGAATCAGGAAGACCACTTCAAGATATCTACCTGGGCCCTGGATTACAAATTACTTGGAAGTGTATATGATGAGATAAAAGAGCAGGTAGAAGAGATACTTGGTGTAAAGTTGCGGATAAAGAGAATAAACCACATGGGAACAGAAGGAGATTATGTTGGATTCAGGGTACTTCGTCCACAAAAAAATGACCATAATCCATTTCACAGAGATGCATGGATTCCATATTGGCGCGACACAGTCAATATCTGGCTTCCGATTTGCGGGTTTGAGGATGGCAACTCCTTGCAGTTTATACCCGAAAGCCATATATGGCCAGACAATAAGGTGCTAAAAACAAGTGCAGGAGTTGAAATAAGCGGAAAAAAATACCATGTACCTGCTGCTGTAGGTACTACTAATGATTTTACTATAGTAACACCAGCGTTGCAAAAAGGTGACGGGATGATATTTTCGCCATACCTGATACATGGCAATGGCGTAAACAGGCAAGATGATACAACCAGAGTTTCGGTAGAGTTCAGGTTCTGTAAAGATTAGATCTACGCCTCCTTTTCTGTACTGATCTTTTCTGTGCTAACCTGAGTCGTTTTTAGCGGGGCTTTAGGCTCGTATTGATAACTATCGAATCGTATATCATTTCTTACCTTGGTAGCAGGCCCTACCCTGATACCGATTTTCCTCATCACAAATTTGTACAAATGATACAGGTTATGCAAAGCATAAGCAGAAAACTCCGGATTTTTTTGCCTGAAACCTGTAATAATATCTGAAATAGAAGCAGCTGGTCCCACTAAAAACCCGGGAATCATCTGAACATGTTCTGTTCTGATTTTTAATTTCCAACTTTCGGGCAGTACCGGCATTATCCTGAAGATAACCTCATAGGCCATATACTTATCCATTAGCGTTTTATCTTTTACATTCTCAGTATTCCGGAAAAAGTAAAAGTCCTCTCCTTCATTAATTTTATTAGCCTGTTCCTTGGTTATAGTGCCTTTTTGCTCAGCCTCTTTCATCATATCTGTACCAGGGAGGTAGCAGGTCCAGAAAGTTTGAATCCTCTTAGGATGATGCGTAGCATACAACTCCCTTGCGATCTCTTGCGATGATATTGGTTCGTCCGGCAAACCGAGCATATGATCAACCTTTGCTTTCAGTCCATGCTTGTGCATCACCTCTAGTGCCTGGCTTACATGATCCGATTTTTCATATCGCATCAAGCTATCCTTCTTAAAGTTTTCGTCCATGCTTTGCACACCCATCTGTACCCATTCACAGCCAGAATCTTTCAACCATTTCGCTACTTCTGCATCCATATATCGTGGATGGGTAAGAATATTATATGGAAGGTTTATTTCTTTCTTATACGTTTCCGAAAAATCTTTAAGCCACTTTTTGCTGGTAGCAAAAACATCATCCTGAAAATCTATTTTGTGAATCTTATATCTTTTGGTAGCAATCTTCAATTCCGCTATCATGTGGTCCACACTGCGTATACGGACATACTTACCACTTTTTTCTTCCGGTAATTTTGCAAAAAAGTTATTGAAGCAGAAAGTACATCTGTAAGGACAACCTCTGGATGCCATGGTAAGGTACAAATCACCCAATCGGACGTGTTCCTCCCAAATTGTTTTATCAAAAAAAGGTAGCGAATCCAGTTCCTGCATAAAGCCTTTCTGAATGCCAATCACCACCTGCCCATTAGGTGTTTTAAACCTTGTATTATAAATGGGTGTTGTAAAATCTCCCTTAGCAATATTTTGCAAGATACGGGGGAAAGCTTCATCTCCTTCACCTACTACTACATAATCTACCTGAGGTCTTATCAATACCAAATCGGGCACAGCAGAGGGATGAACTCCGCCAAATATCACTTTTACCCTATGATCAATCTCCTTTGCCTTTCTGGCAATATCCAGCATCCATTGATACGTGGATGTTAGTGCTGAAAAGCAAATTACATCGGGCTTGTTTTTGATAATAACCTCCATTACGTTTTTGGTATCATCAAAAAACGGAGCTATAGAAGGGAATTCCAGATTAAACCTGTCATGGAACAGCGATGCACTAAAAGCCAGGCTGACTTCATGCCCATCGCGCTTTGCCAGGGCGCTTATCTGACTGATGCCCAATTGCTCGGTACCCAGTGCTACAAATGTTACATGAAGAGGTTTCAAGAATTTCTATTTTTCACTTTATCAAAATATTTTAAGAATCAACTATGGTAAAAAGCTAAACCTATTTTGGAAAGGTAAATATAAATACCAAAAAGTCGAAAATGTGAAATGTATCGTATTAAGTATCGGCATCGGCAATTGCTTTAATGCAGGCGTGCTTGAATAGAAATATTTAAGCGATAAAGCACCCAATGACTGTGCACAAACCCATGTTTTCTTATGCTGATACTCTTGCCTTACTATATCAAAAACCAATACAAACCGCTGCTCATCGCTTTCGTTCCAGGTTGTATGGTAGTGTGCATCTGAAAACATCATTACCTTGCCTTCTATCCAACTCTGCTCCTGCTCACCAACCCTGACCCCACAGACCGGTAGTGGGGCCGGTATCTTCAATCCCAGATGGCACCTTATAATGGTGTTTGTTTCGCCATTGTGAGGCAATACTCTTGAACGGGGTTCCAGAACGGTAATACCGCCAAAGGTTAAGTTAGGTATTCGTTTGATTAAAGAATGAGTCTTGGCAAAACGCCTGCAGTTAGCATGCTTTTTCCATCCAAAATTGTAGAAATAGATATTCTTCCATGCATCAGGATGAGATAAATATGGAGGATTAAGATTCTTAATGCCGTCCAGTTCTTCCTGTGTAATTTCTCCCAACACTTCATCCCTTATTATTTTCCAGTTGTCTTCAAGAATCCTTACATCAGGAAAATCTTCTGAACGGTAAAAAAAATCATGGTTGCCGGTATAGCTTTCTTCCCTAAGAAAAAACTGAGCTTCCTCTATTTCATTATGCTTCGGCATTAAATTAATTTTCAAGGTAAATCTACGGAAACTATCCGATTCTCATCATTATAAGTATGAACACAAGTTCCGATAGTCTATAAAAAAATAAGGAGCCCTACTAGTGCCCCTTACTGTCTAATCTTTAATTATTTTCCGCTAGCAACATTACTTCCACCCAAGCCTAGAAATTTAAACCTCCTCTGAAAAGGAAGAAACACCCTCCAAATCAGTGCAAATGACCAGCACATAAAAGAATGAATAAATGGTGGCAGCGCGCGTACCAAAGCCATTCGCTTATAAAAGAATATAAAACTCTGGCTGCCTAATCCAGTAGCACATATCTCTGCCTGTCTGTGCTCCAGCACTTTAGGCACAAAATCTACCATCAATATATAGCGCCTTTCATCTGTTCTGTTCCATACACTATGCTTCTGCACATTTATAAAACATAACAATTCTCCATCTTTCCAGCCTCTTTCTTCTTCTCCTACCTTAATTGCAATCTGAGGATGGGGGGCAGGAATTACCAACCCCAGGTGAGTACGTACTATTCCATTAGTATCACCGTAGTGTGGTGCTAACTCTGTATGTGGTGGCAAAATACTGATAGCCGCAAATACTATATTTGGAATCTTATCGATTACTGAACTGGTAAATGGAAACAACTTCTTGTTCTCGTGGATAATTCTTGAGAAGCTCATAAGATAAATCAGTGTCCATTCGCCTCCATAAGTTTCTGCATGGGATAAAGAACTCATGCCTTTCAGGTGGCCATTCCTCTTTTCAAAATCAAGGATTTCATCCCTGATACCAATCCAATTATCTTTTAAAAGTGACAACTCAGGAAACAGTTCGGGGTCATAATAGCAATCCAATTTGCCATGGTACTCTTCAACCGGTGGCCTTACAAAAACAATTTCTTCGCCTTCGGGCCAAGAGAATTCTTTTTTACTCATATTCTATATCTTTTGGTATTAGTAAATCTCACTATAAAGCAATAATCAAATATACTCCCGGATTACTACTTTCCAAAAAAATATGGACCTGATAGACTATTGTATATTTTGCAAAACAGGTTTATCAAAAAGTACTGCTCGCTCCTTTACCAGGAATATAAGCCCTAAAAAAATTTCAGAGATAAAGAATGAAAGGTGAACATATACGGAAAACAAAGCATAGCTTTTGATAGCTGCTGCATCGGGAACAAAGTTATGCTGACTGGCAGACAACAACAATATGGCATATAATCCATAATGCATAGAGCCAATATTACTGGGAGCAGAAGGTATAAGCGCAATAACCATCATTCCAACTGCGACCATCAGGCAAGTATACAATCCCTTTACCGGGGCCACTATCTCTGCGGCTTCCATCAAAAACCAAAATTGCGTAAAATTCAATGCTACAATAATGCCACACCAAGCTACGTATTTATACCATAATCCATTCTTTTGCATATATACAATTTGCCCTGTTACTATGCGGTAAACTCTATATAAAAAAATGCCCGGTTTTCGCACAAGAATTATGATATTCCATAGTTTCTTTTCTACATTCCTGTTTCTGCGAAAAAAAGCGTAGACAATAGAAAGTGCTAAGACGGCTAATGAAATACTAATAAAAATGGTAAAAATATAATTTGATGAAGGAAACTTCCATAAACATGCAGTTATCGTAAGTACCAAAAACACCTGTGCGTCCAGCCATTTTTCTGTAATAACTCCTGCCAGCGATTGCGAGAGGCTTGCATTATTTTTCTTTTTAAAGTGCCATACACACACTGCCTCGCCCAAATTACCAGGTAAAAGACAATTATAAAAGCCGCCAATAATATAGCTGCTCAGCGTATCTACCCTATCGGTTCTTAATTTAGTCCCTCGCCATATTAGCTGAGATCTTAAAGAATATACATATAGGTAAAACATAAAAGTTAAGCTTGCTACTAAAAAATATATCCATTGTATACCATTTAACTTTATATCGCTCATTTGCATTCCGCTATTGCGAAAGGTTAACCAAAGAAGAAAAAAACTGATAGCAAAAGTCAGAACAACCTTTACATTGAATTGACCGGAATTCATCAATTTCTTTATAGAAAAAGGACCTTGCATAATTTATTGACAATTCAGTTCAGATTAATAGCACCTTTTTTGTTGGCTTTAATTTTCGCTAATAAACACTTTTTCAGAGGTATTCAAAAACACAACTTAAAAATTGATGGCATTATTTTAAGGTTCGTTGTATATTCACATCATACTTTGGATTACAAAAATGCAAAGCAAAAAAATGAATCCATGAGGGTTTTACTTTTAAATCTTTCAAATAAGGAACAACTAACCAGACGATACATGTGTAGTTATGTATCGCCGGAAAGCCTTATGCCCCCATTGGAGTTAATATCCTGTGCTGCAATAGCAAGGGAACGCTGCGGTACTGAAGTACAGCTGATAGACGCTATAGCTGAAGGATTAAATGAAGATGAAGTAATTACCAGAATTGAGGCTTATAAACCCGATATCATTACTTCTTTAACCGGCTTTGAGTGCTACGAAGAAGACATACTGGCACTGAAGAAGATTACATCCAGAATAACGCAAACGGACTTTATATTGTTTGGCCATTACGCTACTCATTTCCCGGCTGAAACGTTAATTCATTCAGGTGCGGATTATATAATATTAGGAGAACCGGAATTAGTATTTGAATCTTTGCTATCTGCTCTGATAGCTAAGAATGAAAAGGCATTGGAAACTGTAGAAGGCATAGCATATCTGCAAGGAGGAGAACTAATAAAAAGAGGAAAACCTACCAGAATAAATGATCCCAATGATTTGCCAATACCAGCTTATGACCTGTTACCTAAAGGAGATAAATATTACGAGCCGCTTTTGCCGGTTCCCTACGGCATGATACAAACTGTGCGCGGATGCCCATATGCTTGTAATTATTGTGTAAAAAGCTACGGCACCAAACTGTCGCAGCTAACCACAGAGAGGGTGATAGCAGAAATTAAGATAATGAAAGAGCTGCATGGTATAAAATCCCTGAGGTTCATAGACGACACTTTTACCATAAATAAAAGAAGGGTAATAGAACTATGTAAAGCGATAATTGAGGAAAAGCTGGATATAAAATGGGTGTGCCTGAGCAGGGCAGATAACCTGGATGACGAATTGCTTACTTGGATGAAAAAGGCCGGTTGCCATAGAATTTACTTTGGGATGGAGAGTGGCAGCCAGAGAATGCTAGACATCTATAAAAAGAATGTGAAGGTAACAGAGGCGCTAACCGTATTCCACCTTTGTAAAAAGCACAATATAGAAACAGCTGTATTCTTTATGATTGGACATCCTGATGAAACAGAAAAAGACTTTGAAGACACCTTGAAATTTGCACGTGAGGCTAAATTGAGTTATGTATCAATTGCACCTCTAACGCCATATCCCGGAACTCCATTATTTGATGAACTGAGTGCTACCATAAACTTCAATATTTTCCCATATAAAAATGAGTGGAAAAATACTACTATGGTCACGGCCTTTAAAGAAAGAAAGCAACGGTTTTACAAAGGGTTCTATTTAAGGCCAGGCTATTTACTTTCAAGTAGTAGAATCATTGCCAATAATTTTTGGGAAGTGGCTTATATGGGATTTGGTTTACTCCGATATATAATTTTAAAAAAACCATTTCTAAGTGCAGAATTAAAGGATCCTGAGCCACAATTAAAGAGAACACCAATGCCTGAAACAGTATAAAATGTACTTTTCTCGTAACTAAATCTTATGATTTAGCATATCATATTTTTACAAAAAACTTTGGCATAAAAGTAAGTAAATATCGAAACCTTGAATATGTTTGAGCAATGTTGAATGCCATTAAATCGAGGTATATTGAAATACTAATTGTATTATTCTCAGCCATCATAGCAGCGTGCTTTTTCGAAGCTGTACCCGAAGATTACATGTTCTTCGCAATCAACATAAGTGCCGGGCAACTTTCAGACTATAATTATTTTGACTACTACTTTTTGGGGTTTATTGGATTGGCAGAAGGATATAAAGTGTTGTACCACCTGCTACCCAAATTTAACTGGCTGGGTATTTCGTTCATACTTTTTGCCTTGCTATCGCACTATTTATTTTTACGAACGATACGATACCCCTTGTTTCGCAATGTAAAAAATGAAAAGCTAATATTATTAGCCCAACTCTTTTTCTCCTTTTTTATCATAGAAAACTACTTCTTCATTAACTATACCAGATACTCTTTAGCGCTGTGCAGTATAGCAATATTAAACCTTCTGTTGACACCTAAACTATCCAGAAATATAGTCATCAAAAATGCTTTTATTCTGATTTTAGGCACACTAATAAGACCAGAAAGTTCCATGGGTATTTTGGTAATAGCAGCCGGCGGATTTTTGGTTTATCGATTTGACATCATAGATCTTCTCAAAAGACTAGCCCTTCCCATTGCTGTGGCTGTTACAGTATTTGTAGGTGTATCCGTAGACGTATATTATTCTGACTGGTTTGTAAAAAAGTTGGAACCAGAAATTGAATACAAAATGATGGACAACAAATTGGTTGATATTTCGACAATGAAAACAAAAGAGGATTCCGTAAAGTATAAAATGGCTAAAATCGGAATGTGGTTTGACTATAAAGTATTTTCACCGGAGTACCTCCGAAGCATTCAGACATCCGGTTTTGATTTTGGCCTAGATAGAACAAACAATAATGCGCCAATTCCGGCAAACATTAAAAATCCCCAGAAATACAGTGCCGAATTTCATCCTATTGCTGTTTTAAGACATGTCTACAAATTTTATAAGAAATATGCGTTTGTATTCTTTCTAACTATTACTGCACTTATTCTTGCCATTTGCAGTTCTGCACCTGCAAAAAATACAAATAAAATCCTGTTGATCACTGTAGGAACATTCGTGTTGATATTTGCTATAGACTACAATGGATTCATGCTAGATACCAGGCATTTTATCAGTTTGCAATCTATTTCCATGATATTTATTGTGGCTATTCTATTAGAAGGAAAGTGCCATGAAATTGCAAAAAGGAATATGACAACTATCTGCATGGCACTATTAATTATAGGCACTGGTTTAAATCTTGTTTATTACAAACTAAATAATAGGGAGCATCTGAAGGAAATGCAAGCCAAGGAAGGATATATGGATCGTCTCGAACAAACCTATCAGAATAGATTGATAGTATTAACTAATGATTGCTATACGTTGCAGGACCGTGGTTTTTCTATTCTAAACAACAATTACAAAAAAAACAAGTACATCATGTTTGATAATTTCACGTATTCCCTTACGCCAAACTATCAGAATTATCTGCACAGATTATGTGACTGTGACCCTGCAGACCCGGTTGCTTTTTACACGTGGCTGTCCAAAAAAAATGCACTTTATATAGCCTGTGATAAGCGATTCAACCTGACAGAGCAATATATGAATCTCACCCATGACTATCCGGTAAGGTTTGAAAAGCCGGAAATTATAGATAAAAAAATGCCGACATCGTTACCAGTATTCGAACCATTGGAAATAGAAGTCAAACAGGTAGTTACAGGAACTATAGATTCTGTTACAACTCAATAAATACCCTAATATTTTCTAGCCAATGGCAAAGGCACAAACTCCGTTTCTCCATCTATTTTAGGAAAGGTCTGCTCCTGCCATCCTTCTTTGGCTTTCTCTATCCGCTCTTGCGATGTAGCTACAAAGTTCCAGTAGATAAACCGTTCTTCTTCAAATGGCACACCACCAAAAATATAGATGGTAGTATTAGCCCCAATAGTGAACTCGCACAGGCTGCTATCCTTGGCCACTAATATGCGCTTAGGCTCATAGATATTCCCGTCGCTCTCTATGCTGCCTTCCAGTATGTATAGCCCAGCCTCCCCTTTAAGCCTATCCCCTAGCTTGATTGTTTTACGCTCCTTGCTCTTTATTTCTATAAAGAATAGTTCGCTGTACACAGGTACGGGCGACTTCTTGCCAAACACCTCCCCTGCTATCAATTTATAGGATACTCCCTCCTCTTCCCAAGCAGGCAATTCTTCTGCCCCTGCGTGGTAAAACGATGGCTCCATTTCTTCCAGTTCTTTTGGTAGTGCTACCCATATTTGCAAGCCATGCATCGACTTATCAGAATGCCTCAGGTATTCGGGGGTACGTTCAGAGTGTACAATGCCCTTGCCCGCTGTCATCCAGTTCACTTCGCCAGGGTTTATCTCCACAGCAGTACCCAGCGAGTCGCGGTGCATGATATGCCCTTCGAATAAGTAAGTAAGGGTTGATAAGCCAATATGCGGATGCGGGGCCACATCCATGTTCTGCCGCTCATTCATCTGCACAGGTCCCATGTGGTCTATAAATATAAAAGGCCCCACCATCCGCTTGTTACGGAATGGCAAGAGCCTGCCCACCATAAAGTTGCCGATATCTGCAGGGCGTTCTTCTATTATCAGGTTTATGTTAGACATGACAGAGGATATTACAGTTACAATAATTCAGGTACTTACCGGATTTATCCGGCCAGTTCTTCTGTACTGAAGAGTGTTCTCAACTCCTTTGCTTCGGTGGGTTTCATCCTGCCTGCCAGTACCAGCCTTAGCTCCCTTCTGCGCATAGCACCTTCGTAGTGCTTCAACTCATCTGCAGCCTCCGGTCTCACTCCCGGCACCTTACGGGGCCTGCCGTTGCTATCCAGTGCCACAAACGTGTAGAACGCCTCATTGCAGCGGTATTTAGTCTGCGATGGCAGGTTCTCCGCCCATACTTCTATATGCGTTTCTACAGATGTATTAAACGCCCTGGTAACCTTAGCAGTTATAGTTACCACATCTCCCAGCTTTATTGGGTTCTCGAAGCTCACGTTGTCTACAGATGCAGTAACCACTACACTGTTTGCATGCCTGCCTGCAGATATTGCGCTGGCTATATCCATCCAGTGCAATATTTTGCCCCCGCGCAGGTTGTGGAGGGCGTTGGTATCGTTGGGTAATACTATTTCGGTCATTACCGTTTTTGACTCGCTTGGTGTTTTTTCCTGTGACATGTTATTTATGCTTGGTTGTATGTATTGTGCGTTCTGTTTCCCTTAGCAGGTATATGGGTTTTATTTTATCCCACGTTATAGTTGCCATCCTGTTTTCTATAGCCTCGGCTCTGTTCTTGGAACTTAACCGCATACTGGTTCCCTTTAGCCTATCCAGTGCAATGCCATTGTCCGCCAGGTATTGTATTATCTTCATAGATCTTACGAAGTCCAAAGCCATCACCCCATTTTTCACCCAATCCGGGCTAACTTTTTTAAAAGTCGGTATCGTATCAATAAACTCTGTCAGGTTCTTATCTGTAAACCGGTTATACTCACCTTTATCAGCAAATCCATTTACCTGGCAAATAATATCCGGGTTGATGGTCAGCCATAGTTTAAGCTTATTCAACTTTTTCAGGTTCTCATCGCCACGCAGCTCAGGCACATTCTGGGCATACGTAAATTTGAACTCTGTTTCAGTAAAATCTACATCATCGAACCATTGCAGCATCTGCTCCGCAGCATAAGTAGCGGTGTCCGTTTCTATTACCGCAGCATAGTTGCCCAGGGTAAACAGAGAGTAGGTATAGCGCTGTAGCTCCAGCGCACCTATCACCTCTGTAGAATCCTTCAATGTAGTAAAATAGTTGTCTGTATTGGGCGATGAAAACCGCGCCTCCAGGTTTATCAGTTGCGGCGATTTCATCAGTTCATCCATCTCCTTACCCAGTTCATACTTAGCCACGGCGAGTGTGGCAGGGGTTATAGTCAGGTAAAATCTGTTCAGTATAGAACGTAGCGAGTCGTATGTCTCGGCAAATCGCTCTTTGGCAGGCTGCTCTACACGTATGGTCACTATACCTGTGTAGTTGTACATCTGATATCCGGCCGACAGCGATTTGGCACCCAGTTCTTTTACCAGTGTGCGGTGCAGCACCTCTGCAGTATCTTTCAGCATAGCGCACAGCAGATAGTTGTAGTAGGTACCATGCTGAAATCCCTTAATACCACCTACCTGTATACCCATGGTCAGGACCGATACGGTATCTTCATGTATAATACTACGCTGTGATGAGTAAATGTTTGACCTGAAGCCCACCACCTTGGTGATGATCACATCCAGATTATACTCCTCTTTCACCCACCGGCCAAATTGCTTTTCTACCAGTTGGTTTATCTCACTTAGCCCTACTCCTCCCTGCTGTGTGAATATGGTATTGTTCGGAGCATAAAACTTCCTGTAAAAAGAATCAACATCTATTATATTAAGGCTGTTGACCGATGCAGAATCACCATTTATCCTTGTTTTATCATAGTCAAATTTGTACAGCAGTTCAAAAAGGGTTTTCTGCACCAGTTTATCCTGCTTAAGAGCCTCGGCTTCCCGTGCCTCATTCACTCCGTTTATTGCCTGCCGCAATTCTTTTTCAGTAAAAGCCGTTTTAGCAATGGCACTATACATTAGTTCCATCACGGGCTGTATATTATTATTCACCAGTTCAAAATTGTAGGTGGTATAAGCCATATTTGCATTTGCGCTATACGACTTTACCAGCCCCTGCAATGTTTTGCTGTTTGCTATGGCATCCTTTACTTTTTGATCTAATATACGTGTAAGCACTGCATTCAACCCATGAAACTGGTCTGGCTCAAATACCGTTCCGGCTCTTACCACCAGCGAAACTGTACTGCTCCTGGCTCCCGGCACATAGTTGGTCATTACCGAAAGGTCTGCCTGTGTTTTGAAAGTGGTAATTGAGTTTGTGCCGGCTTGTACAATTAAAAATTGTACCGAACACATGAAAGACATTAAGCAAATTACTATTTTGCGCCGCATATAGCTGCAAAGCTATTTATTTTTAAAGCATAATAGTGAACGTATTATTTCACAAACCAACAATTTATCAATAGTATGAAGTTTCTAGCCTCATTAATTGCAACAGCTACCATCGTATTCACTTCTTCATCTTGCAACAAGTGCTACGAGTGCAACTTTGGCTCTAAGACAGCCCCTGATACAAAGGAACTTTGCAGAAAGGATTTCCCGGGTAACAAAGACATGTTCCAAAATACAATCGATGGATACGAAAACGCAGGATATACTTGCACATCCAAATAATTTAAAACAACAGCTCCTGCTGTTTTAATTGAAAAAAGAAAGGTCAACCATCGGGTTGACCTTTCTTTTTCATTTCAATCTTTATTTTTTTAGCCTAATAGGCCTATAAACCAACTTGGAAATAAGCCTGCTATCAACGAGATTACAACAGCTATACCAATTACCAGCGAGTAGGCAAGATTGCTCTGTACAGGCTTGTCATCAGCATCCTGCGTATACATAGCCAATATCACTTTAAAGTAGAAGTAAACACCAATAATAGAGTTTACCACTGCCACCACGGTTATACCCAGATGTCCTGTTCTGAAAGCTTCACTGAAAATATAATACTTACCGAAAAAACCTGCAAATGGAGGTATACCTGCCAGCGAAAGCATAGATAGGGTAAGCGCACCTGCCAGCAATGGGCTTTTCTTGCCCAGACCGTTAAATGCCTCAAACTTCTCGCTACCTGTTGCCTTAGCTACCAATATGGCTATGGCAAATGCTGAAAGCGATGCAACACCATAAGCCAAAGAATAATAAAATATAGCCGCATCTGTATGGCCGTACAGGCACATAATCCCAATCAACAGATAACCCGCGTGCGATACTCCAGAAAAAGCCATCATACGCTTAAAAGAGTCCTGCACCAGTGCCGTAAGGTTACCCAATGTGATAGTGGCTGCTGCTACTGCCGTAAGCGTCCATGCAAAAGCCGGAAACGATGGAATAAAGCACGTAGCAAAAAGACGATAGAAAGCTGCAAAAGCCGCCACCTTAGCCAATGTTGCCATCATTGCAGTTGTCAATGTAGGGGAACCTTCATATACATCCGGAGCCCAGAAGTGGAAAGGCACAGCAGACACCTTAAACAATAGTGCCACCAGTATCAATGCTATACCTACATATAGCATAGGCGAAAGCGGGCCTTGCACATTGGCTATATATTCAGCTATACCGTTCAAGTCAAATGAAGCTGTTTCCCCATATACCAGCGCAATACCAAACAGTAATAATCCGGATGCGAAAGATCCCATCAGAAAGTACTTCATACCTGCCTCGTTGCTGCGCACACTGCGTTTGTTGCTTCCTGCCAGCACATACAGTGATATAGACAAAACCTCTATGCCCAAGAAAAACATAGCCATATTACCAAAGCTCACCAATGCCAAAGCACCGCAAAGCGTAAATATGGTAATAGACATATAGTCGGAAATCTTATCCTCCTCTTTCCTGTAAAAATCGCCACTGAGCAATAGCAACAATATGGCAAATACTATAAGCAAAGCAGAAAAAGCCACCGAAAACCCATCTACCACCACCATGCCGTTGTAAAACGATGCAGGGGCAAGGGATTTGGATTGCAGTTGAATAAGATCGGGAACATTAAGGCCGAATATCACAGCAAGCCCCAATACACAAAGCGGCAAAATAAATTTGCGCAAGTTTAGCACCTCTGCTACGAGGCAAGCTATTCCGAGAAAAGAAGTATAGACTAATGTCTTCATTTTTTATAAAATAGTCAGCAGACCAAAAAATTCTTTCTTAGAAAATACAGCGGTCTATTCTGTATTTCCTCCCTCCTTCATAAAGGGCACGAGTCTCATTTGCCTATCTGGCAATAGCCTCTAATATTGCTTTAACAGCAGGTTGAGCGATATCTATTATAGGTTTCGGATATACACCGAATACTATGATAGCTGCCACAAGCGGCACGAATGCTGCCACCTCCCCTATTGTAATTTCCTTGAAATCCTCCGTAACATCTGTTGCCCCTCCCAGCATAGTGCGCTGGAACATGCGCAATGAGTACACAGCACCTAAAATGATAGTTGAGCCAGCTACTATGCTCAACAGTGTATTGTATTCATATACGCTGTACAACAGCATAAATTCACCTATAAATCCGTTGGTAAGCGGTAGGGCTACTGAAGCGAACAATGCGATCATAAAGAATGAAGCAAAGCGCGGAGCCTGTGAGCGTATGCCCCCCAGCTTATTAATGTCATAGGTCTGTGTGCGGCGGTATATGATTTCCCCGCAAAAGAACAATGCGATAACATTTACACCGTGTGCCAGCATTTGTACTATTGCCCCGGAAAAGCCAACCTCCGACAGGGTAAAGATACCCGCAGCAATAAGGCCAACGTGCGCAAGAGATGAGTAAGCTATCAGGCGTTTGATATTGTCCTGACGTATAGCTATGATAGAGCCATAAACAACGCCTATAATACATAATGCAATAACGATGGGTGTATTGGCGATAGTACCTATAGGCAATACAGGTAGCAACCAGCGTAAAAGAGAGTAAAGACCCATTTTCAACATGATGCCCGATAGCAGCATGCTACCCGCAGTAGGTGCTTCTTTATAGGTCTCTGCCTGCCATGTATGAAATGGCACAATAGGAATTTTGATAGCAAAAGCCAGGAAGAATGCCCAGAACAGAATCCTTTGCACATCGGCAGGTAGGTTTAGCGCATACAAATCTTCCAGCTTAAATGAACCTGAGAACTGGTACAGGTATATAAAGCCCAATAGCATGAACAAAGATCCGGCAAGGGTATAGATGAAAAACTTCAACACTACTTTTGAGCGGTTCTGCCTTTCGCCATCGCCCCAGAAAAGGGATATGAAATATATCGGTATCAATGCAAGCTCCCAGAAGATATAATATAGGAATCCATCGGTAGCTACAAACACACCTATCAATGCAAACTCCATAAACAGGATAAGCGCATAAAATGAACGGGCATTATCCATCTGCCTGCCAAAGGTGCTGAGTATAATAACAGGCACCAATGCAATGGTAAGCAATACCATCAGGTAGCTAAGGCCATCGGCAGCTATGCTGAAATGTATATTGGGGTTGGATATCCATGGCAGGTCGTAAGCAGGCATGCCCGCTGTATTTACAAGTGGAATCAACGCCAGGCCAGTGCCCAGTGCTGCAAGCGAAAAACCAAGGCTCACATAGCGTGCATTGTTCTGACCCAGTGCCAGGGTAAGCAAAGCGCCGGCTAGTGGCAGCAATAATGTAAGCAATAACAACATCGTGTCTTAAATTCTTCTTTTAATTTCTTTCAGGAGCCAACCGGCCCCATCCTTCTTATCTTAATATACTAACTCCAAATATCAGGCATGCTCCTATTACCATCAGTAACAGGTAAAAACCTATGTTACCATTTTGTATCAGGCGCATTTGACGTCCGGCAACCAAAGATGCCTTCGACAAGCCACGTACCAATCCATCTACTATCACCAAATCAAAAACTTCGTAAGCCAGGGTAGACATTACCATCAAAGGTTTTACAACAACTGTATTGTATATCTCATCAATATAGTACTTGTTGTATATCACCTTGCCAAGGCCACTTTCTTCCCCTTCTTTAACCGGTAGCTGTCCACCTTTTACATACATGAAGTACGCTGCCAGTATGCTACCAATAGCACCAGCTACTGCACCGCACATCAAGCCTATTTCCGCACCATGCGATAAACCATGCTCCGCTGCACCGTGTCCCTCACCTCCGGAAAATACAGGAGCAAGGAATCCTTTCAACCAATGATGCCCGCCAAATACTTCCGGTATGCCCATCAACCCGCCAACTGCTGCTAATAGAGCCAATACAATAAGAGGAAGGGTGATAATAAAAGGAGATTCATGCAAGTGGTGCTTCTGCTCCTCTGTACCCCTGAAATCCCTGAAGAATGTAAGGAATACTAAACGGAACATATAAAAGGCAGTCATTAAAGAAGCGACAGTAGATACTACCCAAAGCACTTTATTGTGCTCGAATGCGCCCGCCAGTATCTCATCCTTTGAGAAGAAACCACTGAAAGGAGGTATACCTGATATAGCCAAAGAAGATATAAGGAATGTCCAAAAAGTAATAGGCATCCATTTTTTCAATCCGCCCATGTTGCGTATATCCTGCTCACCATGCAAAGCATGGATAACAGAACCTGAACCCAGGAACAGGCAGGCTTTAAAGAAAGCATGTGTTACAACGTGGAATACACCCGAAGTAAATAAGCCAAGGCCCAATGCCATGAACATTAACCCCAACTGAGATACAGTGGAGTAAGCCAATACCTTCTTGATGTCATTTTGCAATAAGCCTATGGTAGCTGCGAACAACGCAGTAGCAGCGCCAACGCCTGCAATTACATTCATTGTTTCAGGAGCCAATACAAACAGGAAGTTAGCACGGGCAATCATATAAATACCCGCTGTTACCATCGTAGCTGCGTGTATCAACGCTGATACCGGTGTAGGACCTGCCATCGCATCGGGCAACCAGGTGTACAAAGGCAACTGAGCACTTTTTCCCATAGCACCTATAAACAGGCACAGGGTAATGGCAACCACTAAGCCATGATCGATACCATTTTCGGCAATCAATGCCTGAAGGCTGCCGAAATGAAGGGTCTTGAAATTGAACAGAATAAGGAACATGCCGATAAGGAAACCAAGGTCTCCTATGCGGTTCATGATAAAGGCTTTTTTGGCAGCATCGTTGTACGCCTGATTTTTGTACCAGAAGCCGATAAGCAAATACGAGCAAAGACCTACGCCCTCCCATCCTATAAAGGTAATAACAAAGTTATTGCCCAATACCAGCAATAACATGAAGAATACAAACAGATTAAGGTAAGAGAAAAACCTGCTGAAGCCTTCATCATCGTGCATATAGCCGATAGAGTATAAATGGATAAGGAAACCTATACCTGTAACCACCATAAGCCAGGTAGCTGATAGCTGGTCTATCAATACTCCAAACGAAATTTTAACATCGCCGAATGTGATCCAGTCAAAGAAGTTGACATCGATAACAGCTTGTGAGCCGTTTACAAAACCTATAAACAGAATAGTTGAAATAATGAAAGAGCCGAGAATAGCAGCAGAGCCAATGGCTCCCGAAACATTTTTAGGCAGGCGCTTTCCGACAAACGTATTTATCAGAAAACCTAGCAAGGGTAAAAGTATAAGAAGGTAAAGACTCACTATGAATAATATTTTTTGTTATTGCCTCAGCTTAAAAATTAATGTTTCAATTGCTTCAATTCGTCAATATCCACACTATGCACATTCCTGAATATAGTAACCAGTATAGCCAACCCCACAGCAACCTCAGCGGCTGCCACTGCCATTATAAAGAATACAAATACCTGCCCATTGGCATCGTTGTGAAAAGTAGAGAATGCTACCAAAAGCAGGTTAACGGCATTCAACATCAGCTCTATGCTCATGAACATAATGATGGCATTGCGCCTGAAAAGAACACCAAATACCCCGATGCAGAAAAGCACTGTGCTTATCAGCAGGTAATATTGTATAGGAACTGTATTAAAAACGCTTAAATGCATGTCTTGTCTCTTTGTGTTTATACTTAGTTCACATCTCCGGCAAGCTTGTCTACCGGTTTTTCTTTTTTAGCCAATAATACTGCACCTATCATAGCTACCAGCAACAATATGCTCGCAAACTCGAAAGGAAACAAATACTCTTTCAACAATACTTTTCCCAATGTTTTTATCTGACCAATATTTCCTTCCGGAAGCTGAGGTACAGCCGTAGTATCGGCGCGCAGCAGTGCAGCTATCAATACAAACCCAAGTAAACCCGCAGCTACTACCGCAGCTATCTTGGATAAGGCTGGCTTGTGGTTTTCAGATTCCTCGTTCAGGTTCATCAACATCACCGTAAACAAGAACAGTACCATGATGGCCCCGGCGTATACTATGATATGCACTATGGCAAGAAACTCAGCATTCAGCAGCATGTAATGCCCTGCAATAGCGAAGAAACAACCGATAAGGTATAAAGCCGAATGTATCGGATTGCGCGACAGTATGGTCATAAGGCCACAAAAAACTGCTATCGCACTAAGGAATAAGAAGATGTAAAAAGCCATTTATATAATTTAATGATCAGGAACCGGTTTGAACCGGTACCAATCAATTCTGTTTCATTACTAATTTTTCCTTTC
>DLGO01000034.1:22091-23258 GCA_002482725.1 Bacteroidetes bacterium UBA7692
CAAGCCTCTTCGCACAATCCGCAGAATATGCAACGCAACATATTGATTTCATAGGTAGAAGCATACTTCTCTTCCCTGTATAGCTTCTCTTCGCCCTTTACCCTTTCGGCAGAGGTCATGGTGATAGCTTCTGCAGGGCAGCTAAGTGCACACAATCCACAAGCTGTGCAACGCTCCGCACCGTTCTCATCTCGCATCAGCACGTGGCGGCCACGGTATACAGGGCTAAACTCCCTTTTTTGCTCAGGATACTGTATTGTAACCTTAGGACTAAAGAAGTGCTTAAGGGTGATACCCATTCCTTTAGCAATAGCGGGCAGGTACAACTTCTCTTTCAGAGACATATCCTTATTTGCCACGTCTACTTTTCTACCAGAAAGATTAACCTTTTCAAATGCTGTTGCCATATCGCTTTTATATATGAGCAGTTAGTTCTAAGCTGCGCAAAATTATATTTCTATTTTACTTTTTACCTGTTAATACCAAGTGTTTTTCAACATATCGGTTACAAATCAGTTACCAAACGCCAGTATGGCAAATCCGGTAGCTATGATATTGAATATGCTCAATGGTATTAAAAACTTCCATCCAAGGTTCATCAACTGGTCGTAACGGAAACGTGGCAAAGTCCAACGCACCCACATGTACACAAATATGAAGAAGAAAGTTTTTGCCAATAATACTACTGCGCCCAGTATAGTAGCTATAGTCATACCCGCTTCTGCACTAACCCAATCCATACCGGGATAATTATAACCACCAAAGAAAATGATAGCGATAAGCGCAGATGAAATGAACATGTTTGTGTACTCTGCAAACAGATAGAAGCCAAGCTTCATAGAAGAATACTCTGTATGATAACCACCTACCAGCTCAGATTCGCACTCAGGCAAGTCGAAAGGCACTCGGTTGGTTTCTGCAAATGCGCATATAAGAAATACCAGAAAAGCAATGGGCTGCTTAAAGACATTCCATGAAGGATAAGGAAATGGCCCTGACCAATCGATAAAACCGTGTTGTCCCACAGTAATATCTTTAAGGCTTAGTGAACCGCTCAACATTAAAATAGCGATAACCGATAAGCCCATAGCTACCTCGTAGCTGATCATTTGCGAAGAAGCACGCACGGCACCCAATAGAGAAAACTTATTATTAGAGGCCCATCCA
>DLGO01000083.1 GCA_002482725.1 Bacteroidetes bacterium UBA7692
GTGGTGGCCAGCATATTGCTGCCTGTTCTTCCCGGTACATTGTACAAAAGCACTGGTTTCGGCGCATGTTTGGCTATCAGCTTGTAGTGCTCAAATATGCCCTGTTGTGTAGGCTTATTGTAGTATGGGCTTACAGATAGTATGGCATCTATACCATCAAAATCCTGTGTTTCCATATCGCGTATTATCTGGTAAGTATCGTTGCCACCAAACCCCGCTATTACAGGCACACGGCCTGCCGCATGTGCTACAGTAAACTTCAGTATATCCTTCTTCTCTTCCTTGGTCAGTACTACCGATTCACCTGTAGTTCCCAGGCTTACAAGATATTCAACACCACCGGCTATGCAGTGATCTATGAGCCTGCCCAATGCAGCGAAATCAACGCTGCCGGTGCTCAGCAGGGGTGTAACCAATGCTACACCTGTGCCTCTAAGTTTACTTCTAATCATGATTTATTTTACTTAAAAAATGGATCGACTGTTCAAAAAGATAGGCCAATTCTTTCTTATCCCCTACGTTCACCATCATTTCAAAAGCACCTGTCTTATTTACCTGAAATGCCCCTACCCTTGTTTTTGCCTGCGATAGGTAGCTGATATACTCCAGTGTCAGGTTCTCTTCGGTAAAAGCCGCTATCAGCAGGTCAAATGGCTTATTCAAAAACGCTGTTACCACTTCCGCCTCCGGCACCAGGTTGAACCCTATGCTCTTCCGGTTAAATATCGTAGCATGCTCTTTGCTCAATATTTTTGCATCGGCCACCAGGCAAAGCACCTCTACTGTTTTACCTTCTTTCAACATTCTGGTCCTGAATGCCGCTACTGCAGCATCGTCTGCACTGCTTTTGCTTTCGTACAAAATACCGATGCTTTTCACCTCTGCCACATTCAGCAATTGATGGGTAGCCTTATTTGGTAAAAGCCCCTTCAACGCCCGGTAAAACAAAAAGCTGCGCAGTGCATATATCCACTTCATTACGCAGCGTTCTCCTTTATTGCACCGGTTTCTACAGTATTGTAAACTCCTATGTTCGAATATTTGTCTATTCTCTGATTGATGCGCTCATCAGCGGTAAACTGCTTCAGTGCATTCACCTGCTCCAATATTGTAGCCTTCAGTACTTTGGCCATCTCCTGAGGGTTGCTATGCGCACCACCGGCAGGTTCCTTTACTATGGCATCTATTATACCATGCTTCAGCAGCTGGTCTGCTGTAGGCTTCAGGGCTTCTGCAGCTTTCTCTTTCTGCTCCCACGTACGCCACAATATAGAAGAACAGCTCTCCGGCGATATTACCGAATACCATGTATTTTCCAGCATCAGCAGCTTATCGCCTACACCTATGCCCAGTGCTCCTCCCGATGCCCCCTCTCCTATTACTATGCACAGTACAGGTACTTTCAGGCTCACCATCTCCAGCAGGTTGCGCGCTATGGCTTCTCCCTGTCCGCGGCTTTCGGCCTCCTCACCGGGATATGCCCCCGGGGTATCTATCAGTGTTACTATCGGCTTATTGAACTTCTCTGCCAGCTTCATCAGGCGCAGTGCCTTGCGGTAGCCCTCGGGATTAGGCATTCCAAAATTCCGGTATTGGCGCATCTTGGTATTCACACCTTTCTGATGACCTATAAACATCATGGTTTGACCGCCTATATTACCAAACCCACCTATTATCGCTTTGTCGTCTTTAAAGTTCCTGTCGCCAAACAGCTCTACAAACTGGTCGCAGATAGTCTCCAGGTAAAATAATGTATACGGACGCTCCGGATGGCGGCTCACCTGTATGCGTTGCCATACATCCAACTTGCTATAGACTTCGCCTTGCTTCTCTTTTATCTTCAGCTCCAGCTCTGCTATCTTATCGCTCATATCCACCTTGCTCCGCTCCTGAATCTGCTTCAGTTTCTCTTTCTCTTCTACAAGAGCAGCAATAGGTGATTCAAAATCAAGAAATGTCATGTATGCCTGAACTAGTTATTAAAACGGAGAACGAAGTTAAAATTTTGGCGCATAGATTTATGGGGATTTTTGACAATGCACGTCACAATTTTAGCTAACTCATTTACCTGCTTCATAAGTAGTTGTATCGGTTCATATCTTTTTTTCTATTCCTTATAACTTTTGTACTAAAAATTGCACAGAATTGATATTTTGCACGCTCAAAGCCGTATACCGACCATACTGCTTTGTAATTATCTAAACAACTGACACACAAGCATGGCAAGTATTCTGATTGCAGATGATGAAAAGAGCATACGCAAAACACTGCGCGAAATTCTTGAGTTCGAAAGCTACAAAGTAGACGAAGCCGAAGATGGCCAGAAAGCACTGGAAATGATCAAAGAAAACGACTACGATGTTGTTTTGCTCGATATTAAAATGCCTAAAATGGATGGTATGGAAGTACTCACCCATGCCATGCAGGAAAGCCCCGACACACCCATCATTATGATTTCCGGCCACGGCACGGTAGAAAATGCGGTGGAAGCTACCAAAAAGGGTGCCTACGATTTCATTTCCAAGCCACCTGATCTTAACCGGCTACTGATAACCATACGCAATGCTATGGATAAGGCAACCTTGGTGACAGAAACTAAAGTGCTGAAACGCAAAGTGACCAAAACCCGTGAAATAATCGGGGAGTCGCCTGCCATAGCCAAGATAAAAGAAACCATAGACCGCGTAGCGCCTACAGATGCCCGCGTATTGGTGACAGGAGAAAACGGCACCGGCAAAGAGCTTGTAGCCCGCTGGGTACACGAAAAAAGCAGCCGCGCGCAAAACCCTTTGATAGAAGTAAACTGTGCAGCCATACCAAGTGAACTGATAGAAAGCGAACTTTTCGGTCACGAAAAAGGTGCATTTACCTCTGCAATAAAAACGCGTATCGGCAAATTTGAACAGGCAAATGGCGGTACGCTGTTTCTGGACGAGATAGCCGACATGAGCCTTAGCGCACAGGCAAAAGTATTGCGCGCCTTGCAGGAAAACCGCATTACCCGTGTGGGTGGCGACAAGGACATACTGGTAGATGTGCGTATAATAGCGGCTACCAACAAAGACCTGTTGCAGGAAGTAGAAGCCGGCCGTTTCCGTATAGATTTATACCACCGCCTGAGCGTAATATTGATACACGTACCATCGCTGAATGAGCGCCGCGATGATGTGCCGCTACTTGCAGAAAAATTCGTGCGCGAAGTATGCGAAGATTACGGTGTGCCAAAGAAGATCATCACACCAAAAGCTTTGGAAGAACTACGCTCCATGAACTGGAGCGGTAATATCCGCGAGCTGCGCAACGTTATGGAGCGCCTGGTGATACTTAGCCCCCAAAAGATAACAGAAGACGAGGTTCGTTTCTTTGTTACCAATACCAAGGCAAAGGACACACCTACAGACCTGTTCGAGCAGTTTGATAAATTCCAGGATTTCAAAGAACATATCGAGAGGCTATTCATAGAGCACAAGCTGAAAAAATTTGCCTGGAACGTTTCCAAAACATCCGAGGTGCTAGACATACAACGAAGCCACCTGTACAACAAGATAGAGAAGTACGACCTGAGAAGAGGTTAATCTACTTCAGGTATAATCAAAAAGCCCGCTGCAATTATTGTAGCGGGCTTTTTGATTATACTATTGAATCTACATATCTGGCTTTTCCCACCTGGAATAATTAAACCATTTGCTCTGGCCGTTTTTCATGTATTGTATTTTTTCTTTCCTTTTCCATTGTGATTCCCGCAACTTTCTATTGTACCTCTTTACATAAATGTGGTCTGCTATAATAATTCCCCTCGCATCGCAGCCCTGTAGGAGTAATACTTGTATGGCCATCGTAGAATCTACAGTTGCGGTAACTATTCCCGTAGCTATGCACTTGTCATCATCGTAATACTCTTCCTGTTTGGCAGAGGTGTAGCCAAACGGATAGTCGTAAAGCACGGTATCCCCTACATTAAATTCCCGGTATTCAGCCATCTTCTTTTCCTGCTCTGCCAGATTGGATTTTGTCCAATAGTCCTGATAATATTTCACCTGCTCATTCAGCTTTATTTCCTTACTGCTGAGCTTTCTGTGATACGATGTAAGGATTATGCCTGACATATCATCGGGATGGTAAATGCCCAGATCATTAAAGTATTTGCTTAATCGGGATCCTCCCCATAGCTGCCAGTTGTTGCGTATCCACATGCCGATGCCATGGTGCGCATTAGCGCTGAACTGCTGCTCTGTTTGCTGCCTTACCTGTTGCTTCACCGTATCATGCCAAAAACCATCCAACTGCCTGAAGCAGTCTTCTAAGTCCTTTGGGATATAGTGGCCCTGTAGAGTATCGGTTGTGAAGCGGGTATAATCTTTAGGCACTTTACCTTTTTGGGCATTGGCACTGCAAAAGAAAGCCGATAACAATATAGATAACAGAAGCCGTGGGTACATGATTCAAAAATAAAAAACCCACGATAAGATACAGCCATAAAAAAAGCGGCCCTGATGATCAGAGCCGCTTTCATTAGGAATTTAATCCCAGATTATGCTTTTGCTGCCACCTTAGCTGATGTAGCAGGTGTTTCGTTGCTTTTGTTTTTGTTCTTGTATTTCATAAGGTCCACCATAATAGGTGACGCTACGAATATAGAAGAGTAAGTACCGATAGCCACACCGATCAACAATGCGAAAGAGAATCCTCTTACCGCCTCGCCACCGAATATGAACAATACCAATGATACAAGGAATACTGTAGCGGCAGTCATAATAGTACGGCTAAGCGTAGTATTGATAGACGCGTTTACGTTCTCCTCCAGGTTGCGTGTAGGGTGCAAGCCGATGAACTCACGTATACGGTCAAACACCACCACTGTATCGTTTACCGAGTAACCGATAAGGGTAAGTATAGCTGCTACTATGTTCTGGTCTATCTCCAGGCTGAACGGCAATACGTGGCGCAGCAAAGAGAATGTACCCAATACAAGTATAGGGTCATGCACCAGGGCTATAACCGCACCTACTGCATACTCATACCTACGGAAACGTACGAAGATGTAAATGAAAACACCCAGTATAGCAAAGAAACCTGCAAGGAATGAAGTCCTGCGGATATCATCTGCTACTGTAGCACCGATTTTAACGGAGCTCTTTACATATACTTTCTGGAAAGTTTCGAAACTAACATCTGAAGCATAAATGCCTTTAACGCTCTCATACACTTTAGCCAATACAGCACTATCTGCAGAAGCTGAATTATCATCTACTTTATAAGCAGTAGTCAGGTTTATCTGGTTAGCTGCACCGTAGGTTTTCACCTGTGGTATACCACCCAGTGTAGCTGCAGCTTTATCAGCTACATCGCCTGTAGTTACATTTTTATCGAATGCAATTACATAGCTGCGTCCTCCTTTGAAATCAACACCAAGGTCGAAACCATAGAATACAGATGCACCTATACAAACTGCAAATAACAAAGCTGAGAAACCGTAGGTGTACTTACGCGCACCAAGGAAATCGAAGTGGAAGTTCTTGAAAAGATTGTTAGTTACATTATTACCGAATTTCACATTCCAGTTGCGGCTGAAAGCAAAGTTGAAAAGTAAACGGCTGAACAATACTGCTGTAAACAGTGATGTAAACAAACCTATCACCAATACAACAGCGAAACCTTTAACAGGACCCAAACCAAAGAACAATAGAACGAAACCTACTATCATGGTAGTTAAGTTACCATCCAGGATCGCATTCATAGAGTGTTTATAGCCATCTTCTACAGCAAGCTTAATTCCCTTGCCACGGGCAAGTTCCTCACGGATACGCTCGTTGATGATAACGTTGGCATCTACTGCCATACCTAGTGTCAATACGATACCCGCCATACCAGGCAGGGTAAATGTAGCGCCCGGTATAGATGCCACAACACCAACGATAAGGAACAAGTTCAATACCATGGCTATGTTGGCGATAAGACCTGAGTTACTATAGTATGCTACCATGAACAGGAATACCATAAGGAATCCTATTACAAGACTCATAAGACCAGAATTGATAGCTTCTTTACCCAAAGATGGTCCTACAACCTGCTCTTCTACTACTCTTGTACGAGCTTCCAGCTTACCGCTTTTCAATACGTTTGCAAGGTCAGTCGCTTCTTCCAGGTCATCTATACCTGTAATCTGTGAGCGGCCGCCTGATATCTTAGCCTGTACACGTGGAGCGCTGTACACACGGCTATCCAATACTATTGCAATACATTTTTTTACTGCTTTGCCACCGGCTTCGCCATTAACAGCGATATCGGTCATCTTCTCCCATTTAGAAGAACCTAAAGAGTTCATAGCGATGTCTACTTCAGGAATACCGTACTGGTCATAGTTTTGAACCGCACTAGTGATAACATCTCCTGTAAGTGGCGCTTCATCTGTAGCCGGGTTGCGCTTGATAGCATATAAAGAGAATACAGTGCTTCCTTTCTCTACAGGCTTGTTGCCCCACAGGAATTTAGCATCGCGCGGGAACAAAGCACGGATCTCAGGTAAATCAAGATATGCATTAACCTTTGCAGTATCCTTACCAACAGAGCGGCCTACGATAGGGCCATCGAAAGCTTTACCCTCCTGGTCTATAGAAGGGTACATTACTTCAAACAATGGATTGCTCTTAGTATCTGCAGCAGCTTTAGAAGTATCGTTTGCAGCTAGTTTTGATGAATCAGAAGTTCCTTCCAACAGTGCATTCACGCCATTGCTATCCGTAGCAGCTACAGCTGCAGTATCTAAGCTTGCGTTAGCTGTAAGGCTATCGGTTGATTTGTTTGCTTTCAGCAATGCTGCCCTTGCACGCAATGCAGTGTTTGCCTGGTCCATAAGACCAATTATTTCTGTGTTTTCGTAGGTATCCCAAAACTCCAGCTGAGCTGTCTGAGACAAGATACGGCGAACACGGGTAGGATCGTCTACACCTGGTAGTTCCAACGTAATACGTCCGCTACCTTCCTGAAGGGAGATATTGGGAGCGGCCACACCGAACTGGTCGATACGGGTTTTCAAAACGCCGTAGGTATTTTTGATAGCGGCATCCATATCTTTCCTCAACACTGCAATAACCTCATCGTTGGTAGAGTTGAATTTGATTTTGCCCTGATAAGCTTCTATAGGAGCGAAAATCGCAGACAGCTTAGCATTTGGATCAGTTTCTCTAAACGCTCTTGCAAACAATGTAAGGAAATCACCCGCTTCCTGAGATTGTAGTTCGGTAGCCTTAACAATAGCCTTGTTGAAAGTTTCGTTTTTAGAGTTGTAAGCCAACTTGCGCAATACGTCATCTTCAGAAATTTCCAGTACGATGTTCATACCACCTTTCAAATCCAGACCAAGGTTGATCTGTTTGTCGCGGCACTCGCGGTAGTTGTACTTTACTATACCCAGGTTTATCACCGTTTCGCTCTGTATGGAATCCAGGTAGTCGCGGCGTACACGGCGGAACTCCCTGTTCAATGAATCTTCTACACGGGCAAGGTCTGTGCCGGCAAGGTTTGAAGGTACTGTACCTACTTTAGCATTCGCAAATTTATCTGCTTTGCTTTCCACCACTTTTGTTGCTACAGTAAATGATAGCTGGTAGAGAGACACCACAATGAACACTATGGTTAAAAACTTAACTAATCCTTTTAATTGCATAAATATTTTTGATCTTTTCGTTAAAGGTCTTGAAAATAGCCCGCAAATATAAAAGAAGCATCGAAATGGATGGAGATTTTATTTAAGGGATAGCACTACGCCACTTTTTTAGCCTGAAGATGCCTGAATAAATCCTGAAAATAAGCCGTTCTATGGCTTGTAGTATTGATTGCTACTGTATTATTCAATGCTTACTTAATGTTCTGTTTTCATAACGATTAGTTGTTAAATGCAGTCATTTCATGGTTACAGGTAGTTTTTGAACCATTAATTTAACCTTAACTTAACAATGAAAGGCCTATTCCATTAGATTAGCAACTAAAATTAAACAGACCATGCGAAAAATTCTATTCACCTTATTATTTGCCATACCTGCATTGCTTCAAGCGCAGAATGAAGTACAGTTTGTGCTGAGCGGTGCACTGCAACCCCGCACCATACGCCTGAGGGCAAAGCTGACCAACAATACAAGCAATACCAGGGCGGTACTATCTACCACCAATCCACCTGCTGCTCCATACATATACAGCAACACCACTGTGGCCAACGACTCCAATAACCGGATGGCGGCCTACGAGGTTTCAGGCCTACAGCCAAATACCAAATACTACTATGCCATAGAAGCTGACGGAAATGTAGATACAAGCCCTGATGATATCGGCACATTTACCACGCCAAAAGAAGGACCTTTCTCCTATACATTTATGGCAGGCTCGTGCAACAGGTTCCCTAATACCGTAACCTACGATGACTTCTTCAGCTACAATGCCCTGTTTTACCTGAATGGTGGCGACCTGCACTATGCCAACCCCTGCTCGCAGGATGTAAACGTGCACAGGAATGCTTATGAAACCAAGGTGTTTACCCAAAGCCGCGAGCACAATGTAATGCAGCAGCTGCCGCTGGCTTACGTATGGGACGACCACGACTACTGTGGTAATAATGCAGCCGGTAACGGGCAGGCAGGCACAGGTAGCGCGCGCAAGGCTTTCCGCGAGTACATACCACACTACGACCTGCCCGCAGGCACAGGCAATGAACCTATATACCAAAGCTATACCATAGGCCGCGTACGCTTCATTATGAGCGACCTGCGCAGCGAGTTTGTAAGCGGGGTAACTGCAATGGGGGCTACACAAAAAGCATGGTTTAAAAATGAAGTAATACAAGCCAGGAACAACAAGCAACTGATCTGCTGGACCAGCTCTTACTCGTGGTATGGCACAGCAGATGATAACTGGTGTCTGAACCCGGCTGAGCGCACCGAGCTATCGGAGTTCTTTCGCGACAGCAGCATAGAGAATATGTTTATCATAAACGGTGATGCGCACATGCTGGCGCTTGACAATGGCAGCAATGGCGACTTTACCACAGCTAAAAACCACCCGTACAGATACCCGCTGATACAGGCAGGGCCGATACAAAACAATGGCTCTAACAAAGGCGGCACCTACAGCGAAGGCACCAGCTATACCTTTTTTGTAGTATTGGCGCGCTATGGGGTTATTACAATAGATGATAATGGTGGCGATAGTGTGTGCGTAACCATGGATGGGTACTCTAAAGACCTTACCAATTTTACCACTAAAAAGGAAATGACTTATTCCTTTTGCCGCAAGCTCGGCAACTACGTATCTGATGTAAAAGAACATACCCAAAAGCCTTTTATAGTTTATCCCAATCCATCAGGCGGTATATTTTCACTCATGTCGGTAGCAGATGAGGATATTGCATTCTCTGTGTTTTCGGCAGAGGGTAAACTTATAAAAAGCAGTTCTCTGACCGCAAAGGGATACTGTACCGTAGATATAGCAGACCAGCCGGGTGGCGTGTATTTCATAAAGGCAAATACATCGCATGGCACCATACAGGAACGTGTGGTGATAAGCCGATAAAGCATCTCCCATATATTTAGTAAAAGGTTCCATGAAAAATCATGGAACCTTTTTTATTTAAACCACATACGCCAAGCCCGTAAAATTACCCGTATCAAAATCAGGTATTTTTACTGTTGATTGTACCCTGCCAAACCATTCTATTTGTACTCGGAACATCTGAATGGCTTTTAGGATGAATCCGATGATGATTGAGTAGATTTTGTCGGCGCAGCTTAACCACTGCGCCGCATTTTTTTAAGGAAGCCACCATTATTTGTGCAGTTGAATTACCCTCTAAATAAACACAATATGACAGAAAAAGTAACATTGGATAGTTTGGTAAGTATTGTTCACAGAGGCTCAGACAGCGATAAGCTGGCTGCACTCAACCAACTATGCGATATGGTTGATTACGGATTTATAAATGCCGGTAACGCCACCTACCTTACCAATAGCCTGATACACATAGCCCCATACGAGAACAATGAAGGTGTAACCAGAGAAACCTTTTACCTGCTGGAGAAGCTGATAGTTAAGTTCTTCTCCAATTTTTCGGATATAGACTATTTGATAGAACGTACAAATGAAAGACCGGACTTGATTGCTAAGGTGCTTACACTACTGGCCATAGACAGAAGGCTGTGCTTTAAACCATTTGTAGAGCAGTGCATTAATAATGTAGATGAGTTGGTGCGCAATACAGCTATGTATGCGTTGAAAAGAATTGTCTAATAGTTGTCGCTGTCCATTCCCTTCTCCGGGCTCAGTATCCTGATTATCTTATCTATATCCTCTACCCTGTCGTGTTCCTTCAGGTGAAGGTGCACATCCCTGAGATTGGATAGCAGCTCAACAATAATGACTGCCGGTGAAGCAGGCTCATAGTATTTATGGTCTGTTTCTGCTTTTAGCTTTTCCAGGTATTCCTTTATCTCGTTCCTCGAAAAGATAGAACCCCTGTTCAGCGGATTTATATAAAACATCACCTCCCGCTCCAGGCGAGCTTCTGCATCAAAGTCGTGGATGGTCTTTTTTGTGAAGCACAATATATAATGCCTTACAAGCGGCACGCCATAAACAGGCAGATGCAGGTCGTTTGCCAGTATCTGGTACAGTATGCCCAGCGAAATAGCATTGCCCTTTTTTGACTCCAGTAAATGATTGATGCAAAAATCCTGGTACTCGGTACTGGCTTGCGTAGTTCCATTGAACCGATGTACGTTGTACATCATGTGATTGAATATCTGTATCTGTTCCAGCGCTGTCTGGTTGTAATTCAGTTCCAGCCATATCCGTTGCTTTATACGGAATACCGACTTCTGCACCTCTTCCAGCTGCAGGTCGGGGTAGTAGTACTTAGAAACCAGATAAGCACCAGTGAGCAGGTCCTGCTGGCCCTGGGCCATCCATTTCTCTGCCACCCGCAGCACATCATCAAACTGTATGGAGTGTATGATATCTTCCAGCCTGCCTTGCAGCAGCTCATTGCCATCTACTCCCCAGGCTTCTTCCAGCGTAGGTATTACAGACGCACCTATACTGAGCAGCTTTTGATGTACGTGGTCGTACACCTCCTGATCGTCATCGTCCAGTAGCTGTATCAACGCCTTTATTTCACTGCTCTTCATTAGCCTACTTCTTTTTGGCTACGCCTCTTTTGAAGCCGCCTTTTTTAGGCTGCGGACCGGCTTTCACTATTTCCAGTACATCTTCCAGTGTCATCAGCTCGGCATCGGTACCTTTAGGTATCTTGTAGTTATCCTTTTCCTTTTTGATATACGGACCAAAACGACCTTTCAATATCTGTATTCCCTCTGCCTCAAAATTCTGTATCACAGCATTTTCCTCTGCGATACGCTTAGCTTTAATCAGCTCCTCTGCGTCCTCCAGCGTAAGCGTATACGGATCCTGCTCTTTCTTTAGAGATACGAATTTGCTGTTGTGTTGCACGTAAGGCCCGAAACGGCCAACATTAACTTTTATTTCCTTTCCCTCGAACTCACCCACTACACGCGGCAGGCGGAAAAGTTCGAGCGCTTCTTCTAAAGTAATGGTTTCTATGCTCTGTGCAGGGCGCAGCTTGGCAAACCTTGCTTTTTTGGCTTCATCATCGGACTTGCCTATCTGCGCCATAGGGCCATACTTGCCCATACGTGCTATTACCGGCTCGCCTGTACCAGGCTCTTCACCAAGCAGACGCTCGCCCGATACACGCTTGGCTTCTTTGGTAGTAACCTCTACTGCCTCGTGAAAAGGCTTGTAGAAAC
>DLGO01000156.1 GCA_002482725.1 Bacteroidetes bacterium UBA7692
GCTTGCGTTAGGTCACAGGTAGGCTGTTCTCTTAGCTGTAGTTTTTGCGCTACCGGATTCCTGAAAAGGGACCGCAACCTCGAAGCCGCCGAAATATACGACCAGGTGGTGATACTGAACAAGCACGCCCTTGAACACAACAACCACCCGCTTACCAATATAGTGTATATGGGCATGGGCGAGCCATTGCTGAACTACGACAATGTAGTGCGCAGCATTAGGCTTATTACATCGCCCGGCGGCCTCAATATGGCGCAGAAACGTATTACCGTAAGTACCTCAGGTATAGTGCGCGGCATACACCGCATTGCCGATGAGGGTATGAAATTTAATATGGCACTGTCGCTGCATGCCGCTACAAACGAAAAACGGGACAGGATCATGGACATCAACCAGTCCAATAATTTGGATGATGTGATAGAGGCGCTCAACTATTTCTATAGTAAGACAGGCAACAAGATTACCTTCGAGTATATATTGTTCGATGGAGTAAATGATTCACTGGAGGATGCAGACCACCTGATAGCATTATACCATCGCGTACCTGCTTTCATCAATATCATAGAGTACAATACGGTAGAGGGTGTTCCCTACAAAAAGGCCAAAAGCGAAAAGCGTGATCTGTTTGTAAACTACCTGCGCAACCGGAATATAGAGGTAGGCGTGCGCCGTAGCCGTGGCAAGGATATTGATGCCGCCTGCGGTCAGTTGGCCAACAAACATTAATTCTATTCAATCTCAAATAAAGTATGAGCAATCAGATACAGGAGTTTAACAGCTACCGTGCCAAAATGAATGAAGTGATACTGGGTAAGGATAACCTGGTACTAAAGCGTTTCTGGAGCCTGGACAATCAGGCCTATGCCGAGGGCGCCCTTTCTGCCAAAACCAAAGAACTGCTTGGCCTTGTAGCCAGCATGGTGCTTCGTTGCGATGATTGTATCAAATACCACTTGGGTAAATGTCATGAACTGCACTGCACCACAGAGGAAATTTATGAGCTGTTCTCCGTAGCCAATCTGGTTGGTGGCAGTATAGTAATACCACACACCCGTAGGGCGGCAGAATACTGGGAGGAACTATTAAAACAATAGTTTCATGAAACCATTGTACAATCAATTGCTGAATGCGCAGCATACTATGCTTGCTGTATTGGTAGACCCCGATAAACAAACGGAGGAAAGCCTGTTGCGATTGATTGATATTGCAAACATATCGGGTCCCGATTTTTTTTTGGTTGGTGGCAGCATTATCACAAATGGTTTTTTCGCCCATACAATAGAGTTATTGAAGCAATACTCAGACATTCCGGTTATCATATTCCCGGGCGATAGCTATCAGGTATCAGATAAGGCTGATGGAATCCTATTTTTGTCATTGCTGAGTGGTCGCAATCCCGATTATCTTATTTCCCATCAGGTAGCAGCTGCCATTGCTGTCAAATCCTCGGGTATAGAAGTAATATCCACAGGATATATACTAATAGATGGAGGTAAAGTGTCCACAACCGCTTTTGTTACCAAAACACAACCCATAGCACAGCAAGACATACAGCTTGCCATTGCTACTGCCATGGCGGGTCAACTTATGGGTATGCAGCTCATTTATCTGGAAGCAGGTAGTGGTGCATTGAAGCACGTATCAACTAACATGGTGGCCTCAGTAAAAAAAGAATTGGGAATACCACTCATAGTTGGTGGAGGCATACGAAATGCGGATCAGGCAATAGAAATAGCCGCTGGAGGGGCAGACCTGATAGTGGTAGGTAACATACTGGAAAAAGACCCTGCCCTTTTATCTGAATTGGTTGAAGCTGTGCATAGTGTATCTAATCGCAAAGCTATTTAGGCCTTTGCCGATTTGCCTGAAGCCATCGTTTTTATAGAATCACCTATTTGTATCACAGAGCGGTAATTGAGCGGAAACTCAAAAAATACATGCAGCATGCTCAGGAAGTACAGCACCATTAGCCCTGTGTAGTAATCGTAAGCGTATAGCGCTACAGAGGCTACCCACAATACAATTACTGAAATCAACCATTTCATTGGTATTTGATGCCACTTTATAACAGATGTTTTTGAAAACCAGTTAAGGTAGTGATAAGTATAGGCAAAAGCGATGAAGCGCATAATTCCGAAACCAACATCACTCTTAAATACACCATCCCTGCTTATTTCCCCCAGACTGAACAGATGCATGATTGCCGTATTTACCTGACTGAAACCTGTCGCAGTCAGATTCTTTTCGGCATATTCCGATACCTGGTAAAAACTAAAGTGCGGATATATGAAGAAGAAACTTACAGCACAACCAATAAACACAAGAACAGAAGCAAATCCAATCGTGCTTTTACTTTTAAGCGCGCCGCTTATGATAAATAAGCCTGTAAACAGGAATACATGAATAAGCGTAGGCAGGAATACAGCAAACAGAAAGAAAAAAGGAGNNTCCCTTATCATTAATCCAAAAAGGATAGCCAAACCAATAAATGCCACCTTATACAATACACTCCTGAACACTACCATAGCCAATGCACTTAGAAAAGCTATGTAGATAATCGTAGTGCTCCACTCATTGTAATCTGTAAACACCACTGCCAGCAGCGTAACAAACAGGCCCAGAATAGAAAGCCAAACAAAGTCGTATCTGGAATTGGTAAAATAATCGCGTTTGTGCAGCCAGGTTATCTCTGTTAGGTAATGCAATGGCCCGAGTATGGCGTAAGAGAACAAAAACAGCTCAAAAGGAATGACGAACGCCAATAGACAAGACAACAGCATTAAGCCGATATTGAGCAGGTCAATTTGTTTTGTTGTCATCGATTTTGTTTTGTTCAAAATACTTTAATGCAATTACTGCATTCATTTACATGCCGGGCATTCCCGGAAACATACCACCACTCACTGCAGCAAACTCTTTTTGCAATATTGCTTCAGCTTTTTCCATTGCTTCATTGGTAGCTGCGGCTATGCTGTTTTCCAGTTTTAGCTTATCGTCAATTCCACCTTTTATACTTATATCTTTTATGCGCCTGTTGCCGTTAGCTACTACGCGCACCAGTTCATTTTCGGCATATACCTCCATAGAGTCGAGTTTCTTTTTCACCTCCTCCATTTTGGTTTTCATTTCCATCATCTGCTTCATCTGATCAAAAAAGCCCATCGTTATATCCTGTTTTTTATGCCTGCAAATCTATCAGGTAAAGTTGTATCAACAAATGGCATAAACAAAAACAGCCGTTGAATCTTCAACGGCTGCGTACAATATTGCTATTCGTAATGATTAAAAGTGGCTGATGATTTCATCACCAAATTCAGAACACTTCACTTCTTTAGCGCCATCCATTAAACGTGCAAAGTCGTAAGTTACGCGTTTGGCAGCTATTGCTTTCTCCAATCCTTTGTGGATCAGTTTAGCAGCTTCGTTCCAACCGAAGTATTCGAACATCATAGCACCGCTTAGGATTACAGAACCCGGGTTTACTTTATCCAGGTCAGCATATTTAGGTGCAGTACCGTGTGTAGCTTCAAATATTGCGTGGCCGGTAACATAGTTGATATTAGCGCCTGGTGCTATACCTATACCACCCACCTGTGCAGCCAAAGCATCGCTCAGGTAGTCACCGTTCAGGTTCAATGTAGCTATTACATCAAAATCTTCAGGGCGTGTAAGTACTTGTTGCAAAGTGATATCGGCAATAGAATCTTTTACCAATATTTTACCGGAAGCCAAAGCTGCTTTTTGCTCTTCGTTTGCTGCAGGCTCGCCTTTTTCTTTTTTAGTGCGCTCCCACTGGCTCCATGTGTAGGTCTGGTCTTTAAACTCAGTCTCTGCTACTTGGTAACCCCAATCGCGGAAAGCACCCTCAGTGTACTTCATAATGTTTCCTTTGTGTACCAATGTTACGCTTTTGCTTTTGTTTTCAATTGCGTACTCTATGGCAGAGCGGATAAGGCGCTGGGAACCAATTTTAGATACAGCTTTGATACCGATACCAACGTTAGTATCAAAATCAGCATCTTTCAGTCGTGCAGCTTTCAGGTACTCTTTTCCACGTTTTTTGTCGTTGAAACGGATTTTACTAAAATCCTTTGTGAATTTTTTCTGGATGAACTTCAATAGTTCAGCCGCATCTTTAGATCCACCTGCATACTCTATACCTGCGTAGATATCCTCTGTGTTCTCACGGAAGATGGTCATGTTCACAGCCTCAGGTCTTTTAACCGGAGATGGCGTGCCTGCATAGTAACGCACCGGACGAAGACATACATATAGGTCCAGTATTTGGCGAAGCGCCACGTTCAACGAGCGGATACCACCACCCACAGGTGTAGTTAGTGGCCCTTTAATACCTACCAGGTATTCGTTGAAAGCCGCAAGGGTTTCGTCCGGTAGCCAGTTGCCTGTTTTATTAAATGCCTTTTCACCGGCAAGTACTTCTTTCCATTCTATTTTGCGTTTGCCTTTGTACGCCTTTGCTACTGCTGCGTCCAAAACCTTAACAGATGATTTCCAGATATCCGGACCTGTTCCATCACCTTCTATAAAAGGAACTATAGGGTTATTCGGCACTTTAAGTTTGCCGCGGCTGATGCTTATTTTTTCTCCCATTTTTTCTGCTTGATGTTTGTTGTTTGAATTTTCGTGGTGCGTATTTAACCATAAGTTTTATTTTCTCCGACTATTTGCGGTGGATAAACCCTTAGAAACAGCATCTTTTGTGAGAATTTTATGATTTTTTCTTATAAAATAGTGCTTTTGTACGTAAAAAGCTGAAAATAAGGCATGCTTAATGCTTTTGCCGGCTTTATATTTTTATGAACAGTACAAACTATTTTGTAAACTGTACCATCTATACGATATTGCAAACCTGATTAGCAATTTTACACGGCACTTACACATGAGAAAAATATACCTGATTTTATTTCTTTTATTCTCTTTCACATTTACCAATATAAGCAGGAGTATTGGACAAACATTTAATATAGTTTCAGCTGCTATGACAGGCCAGAGACTGGCCGACTCTCTTGCAGGAAATGGAGTGCAAATAAGCAATGTGGTGCTAAATTGCAAGGCAGGTGCTTCAGGTTTGTTCAACAGCACCGCCATTGCCAATTTACCTTTCTCTAATGGAATATTGCTTACTACAGGATTGGCAGTCCCTGTCAAAAGTGCAGCTACACCGTTTCCTTTTCCCCTCCCCTTAGCTGTAGTAAATAATACACCTGGCGATCCAGATTTGCGTATTTTAGCTACTCAGTTATCAGGGGATCCTACGATTACATCAAATGATGCATGCGTACTGGAGTTTGATTTTAAACCCGCAGGAGATACTGTGCGCTTCGATTATATTTTTGGGTCCGAGGAATATGGAGGTCCTTTTACTACTAGCTTCGTTTGCACAGATTATACTGATGTATTTGCATTTTTTGTAACCGGTAGTAACCCGGCTGGTGGAACATATAACTCTCAAAATATTGCATTGGTACCTGGCAGCACAACACCCGTGGCGATTAATACTGTAAATAATGGTGTTTCTGCTGGAACGGCCCCTTCATGTGTACTAACCAACACTCAGTATTATATCAATAATTCTGCAAGTAATATTGTAGGATACGACGGACTTACTAAACCATTTAATATAGCACTGCCTGTGGTTAGATGTGCTTCGTATCATATGAAGATTGCCATTTCGGATATAGGGGACGGAGATATTGATTCAGGTGTATTTTTAAGGGGATTCAGAAGTTCATCTGCCGAGGTATCACCTTTTACCAGTATACTTTCCGATACCATCAATATCTGGGAAGATTCGCTCTGTAGCAGTGGTGGTTTTCGGTTTAAGCTGGATACTTTTGTTAATAGTACAACCCAATTCCGATTCGATATAAAGGGAACTGCAACAAATGGAACAGACTATTTGTTGATGCAGGATACATTGATTTTTCCTGCCAAAACTCAATTCAGGACGAAAAATGTAAAACCATTAAAAGACCTTATCAAGGAAGGAACAGAATCGGTTAAGATATATATGATAGATAGTTGCTCCGGCACCTATTATGATAGTGCTTATGTGTTTATAAGAGATAGCCTGGAAGCCTATGCGGGACGAGATACTGCATTGTGCCGCGGCCTACCGCTTACCCTTAATGGCAATTTTGGTACCAATTGGCCTACTACGGCAGATATTACCTACAGGTGGTCGCCTGCCGCTTATGTTTCCAACGCTACTATCAAAAATCCAACCCTTATCACCAATGCAGGCACACCCGATACTGTGTTGTTATTCTTTATAGCGCAGTTTAAAACCTGCACATCCGATACAGATACTGTCAGGATAATATTAGGCAAGCCGCGCTTTTCAGTAAATGCAGGTGCTGATGACACTATTTGCAAAAACAGTTCCACAGCCATTGACCTTACTGTAGTAGATAGTTCAGGCGTTGGCAAATTCAAGTACCAATGGACTCCTGCCACCGGGCTTAATAGTGCTACAATACAAGATCCGGTTGCCTCTCCGGTGGTTACTACCAGCTACGCTGTTGTAGTAACAGATACTGCTGGCGGTTGCCAAAAATCAGATACGGTAAAGATAACTGTGAATGGGGAAGGACTACCCATAAAAGTAACTGCAACACCGAGTGTTGTATGCCCTGGTGACCTGGTTACCCTGAAAGCTATAGTAGAGCCTACCAGCTGTGGTATAGATGCAAGTGCTATGATAGGATCAGATACAGCAAGCTATCAGGTAGGCACAGGCACAGCATCACAAAGCGGAACACCTTTTCAGTCACCTTCTATTTATAGCAATGCAGTTCCAAGTATACGCAATCAATATCTGTTTAGAGCCAGTGAATTAAAAAATTCACTCGGCAATGGAGGAAGGATAGAAATGATAAGCTTTATAGTAAAGCAGTTCAATGGCAGTACTTCTCTTGAAAATTTTACAATAAGAATGGCTTGTACATCTGATTCTGTTTTAAACACCTTCAACAATGCAGGATTACAAACAGTGTTCGGGCCATTGGTTTATGCACCTTCATCTAATAAGAACACCCATAAGCTCTCCAATCTATTCAACTGGGATGGAGTTAGTAATTTGATTATTGATGTATGTTGGAACAATACCCCTGGTCCAGGACCTGGTAATAAAGCATTTATGACCCCAACAACTTATAACAGCGTTGTATACTCACAAGGCACTACCGACCAATGCGGGATTAGCGGCGGCACAGCCTCTACCGAGAGGCCCAACATAATCCTAAATGTAAGGAAAATAAAAATAAGCAAGGGAAAATGGAGTCCATCCACAGGACCAAATGCAGTGTCAAACGATACGCTTTTGACTACTACGGCAAGTCCGGTAACCAGCCAGACATACACAATTGATATTGATAACAGCACATGCCTTAGCTCCGCTTCAGTAAATGTAACCATAGATACTGCGCTGAAAGTAGTAGCAAGCAGGGATACCGCCCTTTGTACCAGCGCACCAGTACAGTTAAATACTACTGTAACAGGAAACATAGGGCCAATAACCTACGCATGGTCTCCGGCAACAGGATTGAGCAGTACATCTATAGCTAATCCAAGGGCAACACCAACTACCACCACAGAGTATGTGGTAAAAGTGACCAGCAACGGATGCACCAAAAGCGATACCGTAAAAATATCCATCGGCGGGTTGACCTTTACCCAGGCCAATACCCAACCTACCTGTATCAAAAATGGCAGTGTGGCTGTAACACCTTCAGGCGGGGCTACTCCTTATACTTTTACATGGAGCAATTCGGCAGGCAATGTTTCTTCGCAACCCAATCTGGCACCCGGCAAATATTACTTTACCGTAACCGATATAAACAATTGCAGGGGTGTAGATAGTGTCTTGATGAAAAATGACAGCGTGCTTACCTTATTGCCTCCTGTAGTAAAGAATGTAAGCTGCTTTGGTCAAAGCAACGGAAGCATCATCATTAAGCCTACATTGAATGCCGACAGCCTTACTTATTTGTGGACACCGGCACAGGCTAATAATGACAGCATCACAGGATTAGCAGCAGGTAATTACGGCATAACGGTAACCTCGCTCAACTGTACTACCAAAAGTTCCGTCCTTGTCACCGAACCTTCGGTATTAGCTGTAGCCCTGCAAAGCAAAACCGATATAAGCTGCAATGGCAGGAACGATGGAACTATAGACCTAAATGTAACAGGTGGTACAACAGCTTATACCTATACGTGGAACCCGGCTAATATCAACTCAGGACCCTTGGTTGGCCTTACTGCCAATACCTATAATGTAACCGTAACAGATGCTAATGCATGTACTACAACCGGTAGTTATGTTATTAGTGAACCGACAGCACTCACTATTGCCCCACCGTCTGTAGTCAATGTTGGTTGCAAAGGTGGGAATGACGGTTTTATAGCTGTATTCCCCGCGGGTGGTACAACACCATACTCGTATGCCTGGAACCCGGCTGCGGTAAATAATGATACGCTGCAAAACGTAAGTGCCAATACCTACAACCTGACAGTTACCGATGGCCACGGATGTACCATAACACAAAGTCCCATAGTTACAGAGCCTGCTACGGGTATTATCATCAATCCGTTTACTATCAAAAATGTGAGCTGCTTTGGTGGCAATGATGGCGAAGCAACTGTGAACCCGACAAGTGGCCAGGGTGCCTACCAATACCAATGGAGCAATGCGCAAACTACTGCAACAGCTACAGCACTGGTAGCAGGGAAATATAAAGTAACGGTGACAGATGCAGCACTTTGTACTGCTATAGATTCAGTAACGCTAACACAGCCATTACAGATATCACCTACAGCAGTTATTACAGATGCTAAATGCTTTGGTGCTGCCGATGGTGCCATTAATGTAACCACCACGGGTGGAGATGGAGGTCCGTACACCTATGCATGGGGTAATTCAGCAACTACAGAAGACTTGCAGAACCTTGCAGCAGGCAACTATCTTGTAACTGTTACAGACGGTAAAAATTGTACCGGCACTGCTGCTTTTGTAGTAAATCAACCAACACGATTGGTAATATCTACAACAGGCACTATTACTAACGTAAGTTGTTTTGGAGGCAGCAATGGCAGTGCCAACACATCTGCTACCGGCGGCACTCCTGCTTACACTTATAACTGGAGCAACGCATTTGCGGGCAATCCTGCAACAGTGCTTTCAGCAGGTAATATAGGCGTTACTGTAACTGACAACAATGGATGCAAGGACTCAGCGACCTATACAATTACCCAACCAACTCAACTGGTGTTTGACTCGGTTTCATTTAAAAACGTACTCTGCAATGGCGCTTCTACGGGAAGCATCAACCTCTACAATAGTGGTGGAACTCCTACGTATAGCTACGCATGGAGTGTAGCGGGAACAAGCTCAAGTCAAACGGCACTGCCTGCAGGCAATTATACTGCTACGGTTACCGATGCACTAGGTTGTAAGAAAGATACTTTTATTACCCTAACCGAACCAACTGCATTACAGGTGAGCACAACCATAGTAAAGCAGATATTGTGCAACGGAGCAACCGATGGGGTAGTAGTGGCTACAGCAAGTGGTGGTGGTGGTGGTGGTACGTATACTTATGCATGGGATAGCCCGGCAGCTACAGATACTGCACGCAACCTGATTGCCAACCTGACCTATACTGTAACCGCTACTGATGCCAACGGATGTACTGCAACAGCAACTACAAGGCTAAATGAGCCAACTTCACTCCTATCCAATCCTACATCTGTGGGCGTAAGATGCTTTGGCGGAAATGACGGTTCTGCAGATATTAATCCGTCCGGAGCTACACCGCCTTATACCTTTGTATGGGGCGATGGTACAACTGCACAGACCATTAGCCAACAAACGGCGGGTACATATTCATTTACCATAACAGATGCCAATGCCTGCACGCTGGCATCATCTGTAGTAATAAGCCAACCTGCCGGGCTAACAGCCACGGCCAGCAGCATAGATGAGACCTGCGTTGGCAACGCTGATGGAAAAATTGTGGTAACACCTACAGGCGGTACTACACCATATAGCTATTCCTACAGCAGGGATGGTGTGAATTATACTCCATCGCCATCAGACACTATCCGAAACGTTTCACCGGCTTCTTACCAGGTATTGGTAACAGATGCAAATAATTGTACTGCAGATGCCTTGGTTGTAGTAGGCGCACCTGCTGTAGATGTATTTGACTTTACAACAGACTCTACTTCGTGTTTTGGACGCGAGTACAGCGATGGAGGTATTACAGTTTTTGGCCTTACGGTCTCTAACCAACCATACTTATACCAGATTGACAACACCGCTGCGTTGGTAGCAGATGGTATCTTCACCAATCTGCAGGCAGGCATACATACTATTTATGCAGTAAATAATTTTGGATGTGATACTACTTTTGATGTAGAGGTTTACGAACCACTGCCTGCCACGATAGATATATATCCAAATGACAGTACGGTAGATTTTGGCCAAAGCCTGCAATTGTACACTGCATTCCAGCCTTACCCTTCATCAGATATTGTTTCCTACAACTGGTCGCCTTCGCGTGGCCTAAGCTGTGTGGATTGCGCCAATCCTGTCGTTAGTGTTTTCGACAGGGAAAACAACTATGAGCTGACAGTGATATATAACAAAGGTTGTATAGCTAAATCCAACGCTACCGTATTTGTAGATGGTAAGCGCGAACTATTTGTGCCAAATGTATTCTCGCCAAACAACGATGGCGCCAATGATGTTTTTGCAGTTTATGGTTTTGGTATCAGGGATTTTGATCTCAAAATATTTAACCGTTGGGGCGAAAAAGTATTCGAAACCACAACACAAGGCGTGGGTTGGGATGGCTCATTCAAAGGTAAAATGCAGAATCCGGAGGTATATACTTACCTATTGGATATTGTATACCTGGACGGCAAAAAAACAATGCAAACCGGTACAGTAACCATGGTGCGATAAACACTTTAATTGCAACAGCTTAAAAAGCAAGTCCCCTCCTCCTGATAATATAAAAACAATGTAGCATCAAAATATTTTTTTGTGCTACATTGTTTTATATTTCATCTGTAAAATTGATTTACAAATTTACCTTAGCGCCCATATTGTTCAATTAAAATACTGAACAGCTCAAAAACATATAGATGCCTGAAAAGTTTCTTACCATAAGCATTCCTGCATACAACGATTCTAAGTCACTACTAAAGCTGGTAACAGAAGCGCAGCTTCTATGCAATGAATTGAAACTTGACTTTGACGTTCTGATAATCAATGATGGCAGCTACGATGATACTTTAAAAGTAGCTAATGAACTGGCACTGAAATACAATAATATCCGTATTATAAACCATGAAAAGAACCTGGGTTTTGGTGAAACATTGAAAGAAGTATTCATGGTTCCCAAAGCCGAGTGGGTACTTTTTTTACCGGGCGATAATCAGTTCCCTGTTTCTAACCTGACGGACTTGCTCGAGATAAAAGATAATTACGACTACATACTTGGATTCAGGAAATTCAGGAAAGACCTTTATCACAGGCTCATTTACTCAAGGTTATATAATACTATGGTTAGCCTGCTATCAGGCCACAAAGTAAAGGATGTAAACAGCATCGTATTTTTCCGCCCTAGCATTTTCAATACAATAAAGCTAACGGGAAATACTGCATTTGTGCATGCAGAGTTCTTTATAAAGGCATCGAATGCGAATTTCAGGATTACCGAATTTGAGGTGGTGCACCAGGAACGCGAATTTGGTTTTGGTTCTGGTGGAAACCCCAGGGTAATAGCAGGTACTATAGGTGAGCTTTTATTGTTTTTCCTAAAAAAATGGCGATGAGAATTTTAATTGAAAACTGTGATGCATATAATGATTTTCGAGGCGATCTTATACAGTTTGTCACCAATGATTTCATGCGATCCAACGACCTCTCTTTTGGCCAGGTGTACCTGCTCACATTTGAAGGAAAAAATGTAATCCGTGGCAATCATTACCATACAGCATCCAGTGAAATCTTCTGCCTGATATCCGGTGAGGTGGAAATGGTATTTGAAGATGTAAATACCAAAGAAAATATGCGCATCTCCCTTTCCTCCAGTAATAAAAATTTTAAAAAAATCTTAATTGGGGAAAATGTAGCACATGCAATCAAAAGTATTTCTGATTTTGCAGTATTGGTTAGTTTCAGTACACATCAATACTCCGCATATCAGGAAGATAAGTATGAGTATATTTTAATTAAATAATTCAAAATGAGAAAAGCACTACAAACGACGGCGTTGTTTTTTAAAACGAGAATATTATTCTTTTTTATCTGTGCGACTTTGATTGCTTGTTTGTACAACTGTAATACCTCTAAACCAGAACCAAATGCAAATGGCTCCGAAACTGCACATAATCACTACCCTTTGCCGGATACATCTAAAATACCCAACGATAAAACCGGGGAGGAAATAAGGTATGGCCTTATGCTCTTTACCAAAACAGCAAAATACCTGGGGCCGGAAGGAAAGCTGGCCAAAATTACAGGAAACAAAATGAACTGCAAGAACTGCCACCTGGACCAGGGCAGAAGGATAAAATGCAATAACCTGATAGAAACTTACCTGAAATACCCGCAGTACAGGTCAAGAGAGGGCATGGTACTAACTATAGAGGACAGGGTGAACAACTGTTTTGAGCGTCCCATGAACGGAAAGATGCTGGCGTATGACTCCCGGGAAATGCGTGCAATAGTAGCCTATATCAGGTGGCTATCAGAGGGTCATGTTGCATCGTTTGAAGATGATACAATGCACCTGGGTAAAATAGCGCTGATAGACAGGGCCGCAGATCCCATAAAAGGACAAAAGGTATTTGAGCAAAGGTGTGTTAAATGCCATGGTGAAGATGGGCAGGGCAGAATGGATTCATTTAATATCGCTTATGAATATCCTCCGCTATGGGGGCCAAACAGCTACGCTATGGGAAGCAGCATGCATAGGGTGATCACTGCATCCAGATTCATAAAATGGGCTATGCCTTATGAGCAGTTCACCGCAGATCCTGTGCTGAGCAATGAAGAGGCGTTTGATGTGGCATCATACATTAACAATGACACCATACACCCGAGACCTTACAGGCCATTGGAAAAGGATTGCCCTGACCTGGAAAACAAACCTATAGATTTTCCCTTTGGCCCATTCCTGGATACGTTCAGCATCAAGCAGCACAAATACGGCCCATTTAAACCTATAAAAGAGTTTTACGCAAACAGGAAAAAGGACAAAAAGTAATTGCAGGTACTTAACCCTTTTTTAGAGCCTTGCTGATAGTAAAATAGAAGGTAGTACCCTTATCTATTTCCGACTCGAACCATATATCGCCACCATGCAGGTGAACGATCTTCTTGCATATAGCCAAACCTATACCCGTTCCCGGAAAGTCCGTATCTGCATGCAGCCTCTGGAATATATGAAATATTTTCTCCTTAAACTCAGGAGCTATGCCTATGCCATTATCTGCTATGGTAAATTCCCAATGGGTTTCCCGGTCTATAGCCGACACCTGTAGCTCCGGTTTCCTTTCCCTATGGAACTTTATACCATTGTCCATCAGGTTCTGGAAGAGCTGCATCAGTTGGCTTGAATCACCTATTACCGTAGGCATAGCATCTATTTTAACCACTGCCCCGCTGGCATCTATATTGGTTTGTATGTTGCCTACCACCACCTTCAGCAGGTCGGCCAGGTTTACATCGCTATATGGCTTGGGCCTGGAGTTTATACGCGAGTAGTTCAGCAGATCCTGTATCAATCGCTGCAGGCGCTTGGCACCATTTACCGAATAGTTGATAAACTCTTTGGCATCATCGCTCAGCGCACTACTGTACCGGCTCTCCAGTAGCTGCAGGTAGCTGGATATAGTGCGCAGCGGGCCTTGCAGGTCATGGCTGGCCACATAGGCAAACCTTTCCAGCTCCTCATTGCTTCGCTTCAGCTCCGATGCCTGCTTCTGTAGCTCCAGTTGTATCTTCTTCATGTCGGTGATATCCACCACCATCAACATGCCATATATGATCTCTGCCGAGTCGTTCTTTACCGGCAGGTAGTTTATCTGGTATATGCGGCTGTCCAGTTCATAGTCGTAGGAACCCGACTTGCCGTCCAATGCCCACTTATATACATTCTCTACGTCCCCTGCCTGCTCATCGGTAAACAGCTCATATATGCTCTGTCCCTCTATGCTCTCGCGCGGTAGGCTTATGGTGCCTATCAGGTCGCCTTCTGCCAGCACATAGTGCATATTCTTGTCGAAAATGAATATTGCCGAGCGGGGAATATTCCGTGCTATATGCCTGTATAGCTGCTCCGATATTTGCAGGTCCTGGTTCAGCACTTCCAGGTCATTGGTGCGCTCGCGCACTTTGTTTTCCAACTCTATATTTATCTTATGCAGCAGCTGCTGGCTCTTCAGCCTGTCGCTTATATCGCGCACATGCAGCAGCAGCGCAGGCTTCTTATTGTATTTAAACTTAGATACCTTAACCTCTATTGGTATTATGGTACCATCCTTATGCAGTGCCTGTGCCTCAAAGGTTTTCATCTCGCCACCCGCCAGTAGTGGTTGCCTTATGGCTATATTCTCCATGTGGCTTCTTGGTGCCAGGTCTTCCACTGTCATCTTCAGCATCTCTTCGCGGGTGTAGCCGTGCATTTTACATGCTTCTTCGTTTACATCCATGATACGGCCTTCCAGGTTTTCCACAAATATGCCATCGGGCGATGAGTCGAATATATCGCGGAAGTTTTTCTCGGTATGGCGCAGTGCCAGCTGTGTCTGCTTGCGTTCCTTTACCTCGCTCAACAAGGCTGCATTGGCTTCCGACAATTCTGCGGTGCGCTGCTGCACCGCCGTTTCCAGCTCGGTTTTAGAAATGCGCAGCTCAACCTCCGTTTCTTTTTGCCTGGAAATATCGAAGTGCGTGGCTATAGATCCTATAAAGTTCTTTTTGGCATCAAAAAAAGGCTTCCCGCTTACGCGCACATACAAGGGCGAACCGTCCTTTTTGCGCATTACGTTTTCGTAGATATCCTCTATGCCCTTTTTGCGCAGCTCCATCTTGCCCATTGCTACTTTAAACTCCTTTTCATTCAGGTAAAGCTTATCGCTGGGGTGGCCTATCAGCTCTTCCTGGGTATAGCCAAGCTGCTCGCAATATTTCTTGTTTGCATACAGTATCACTCCATCAGGATTCTTGATACATACCCCTTCGTTGAATAGCTCCAATATGGATTTATAATCAAACAACTGGTCAAAGGTCAAAACACCGGCCGAATCAGTCACAGGTTCCACCTTAGGTTCGTTTGAACCTTTACCGGCTTTTACTATGTCTTTATCTGGACTCGGCATTATGATGATTGAACACCGGACTTAATCATCCGGTCAAAACTAATTGAACGCTATATTAATTAATTAGGTTTCTAATCAGGTCTATTCCACCAAATTATTATCAACCTTGTGCGTACATGTCATTGCATTTGTTAAACATTTTCCCCTTTTGTTGCAAATCCCTATACAGTAAGTCGCTTCAAGTGCTCCTATATTGCCTAAAATGCCCAAAAACACTAAAATCAACTGCTAAACTCATCTTATATAGTGTTCCAACCTTATCTTTCTTAATTTCGCGGCTCAATAAGTTGAATGAAGACAAAATCGCTCAGACAGGATAAGGTGTCTGTAATTACACTGGGGTGCTCAAAAAACCTGGTGGATAGTGAAGTAATGATGACCCACCTGAAGGATGGGGGCTACGATGTGAAGCACGATAAGTGGAGCAGGGGGCGCAATATTGTGATAGTCAATACCTGTGGCTTTATAGATAAAGCCAAAGAGGAATCTGTAAATACCATATTGGAATATGCCGATGCCAAAAGCAAGGGCAAAATAGAAAAGCTATACGTAACAGGTTGCCTTTCGGCACGCTACAAGGATAACCTGGAGGAAGAAATACCCGAGGTGGATGCCTACTTTGGCACTAATGAGCTGCCACGCCTGCTGAAAACCCTGAAGGTAAACTATAAGCACGAGCTGGTAGGCGAGCGATTGCTTACCACTCCGGCCCACTACGCATACCTGAAAATATCGGAAGGCTGCAACCGTACCTGCTCATTTTGCGCTATACCGCTGATGCGCGGCAAGCACGAGTCGAAAACAATAGAGGCCATAGTGACCGAGGCTAAAAGTCTGGCGGCACAAGGGGTAAAGGAACTGATGCTGATAGCCCAGGAGCTTACCTTCTACGGATTGGATATTTATAAAAAACGCAGATTGCCTGAGTTGCTGGCTGCGTTGAACGATGTGGAAGGAATTGAGTGGATAAGGCTGCACTACGCCTACCCTGCCCAGTTCCCTATGGAGATAATAGATGCTATAAAGCAGTACCCAAAAGTATGCAAGTACCTGGATATGCCCCTACAGCATGCCAGCGATAACATACTTACTGCCATGCGCCGCAATATCACCAACCAGGAAACAAAAGACCTGATAAATGAGATACGCCGCCGCATACCGGACATTGCTATACGCACTACCATGCTGGTGGGTTTCCCGGGCGAAACGGATGAAGATTTCAATAACCTGAAATCATTTATAGAAGAAATGCGCTTCGAGCGATTGGGCGTATTTACTTATTCCCATGAGGATAGCACCCGTGCACACATACTGGCCGATGATATAGATCAGGAAGTAAAAGATGCCCGCGCCGCCGAGCTGATGGAGGTACAGGAGCAGATATCGCTGGAACTGAACAAGAAGAAAGTTGGCAATACCTATAAAGTGCTTATAGACAGGAAAGAGGGTGGATACTTCATAGGCCGTACCGAATTTGACTCGCCGGACGTAGACAATGAGGTATTGATAGATGCTACAACCAATTACCTACGCCGTGGCGACTTCGTACATGTAAAAGTGAACCGCGCAGAGGAGTTTGACCTGTACGGCGAGGTAGTTACAAACTAACAAATTGACAGGTACACAATTTTAAGATACTGTTTTCGTCATACATTTTGTCAGGTGGCATGTGTTTAGCATGGCATTTGATGTATAATAAGAAAAATAGAAAACAAAATGATTATTTTCATATCGCTAGCGATTTTAGGATTAAGCTTTCTGATCCAATGGAGGTTGAAGAGCAAATTTCAGGAGTATTCACAAATATCTTTCAGGGGCAACCTTAGTGGCGCAGAGATAGCATACAAAATGCTGCGTGATAATGGCGTGGATGACGTAAAGGTAATGAGCGTAGAAGGTCAGTTAACCGACCATTACAATCCCACTGATAAAACAGTAAACCTGTCATCGGACGTATACCACGGCCGCAGTGTAGCAGCAGCAGCAGTAGCTGCGCACGAGTGCGGACACGCAGTACAACACAACAGGGCATACGCATGGCTGGGGCTAAGGAGCAAACTGGTACCGGTAGTAAGCGTAGCATCTAACTGGATGCAGTGGATACTCTTGGCAGGTATATTGACCATCAATATTTTCCCTTACCTTCTTTTGGGCGGTATAGTATTGTTTGCCTTCACCACCATATTTGCCTTTGTAACGCTGCCTGTAGAGTTTGATGCATCTAAACGTGCATTGGCATGGTTGGAGTCTTCTGGCATGACAGAGCGCAACGAGCACGATCTTGCTTACGATGCCTTAAAATGGGCGGCGCTTACTTATGTGGTAGCGGCAATAGGTTCCCTTGCTACATTGTTGTACTACATCAATATCTTTATGGGTAGAAGGGACGACTAATACCTCATCAAAAAAATAGCAAAAAAGGGGCAGACTGCGCAGTTTGCTCCTTTTTTTATGCCGCATGGCAAGCTAAAAGCGGCTACTCT
>DLGO01000015.1:0-1935 GCA_002482725.1 Bacteroidetes bacterium UBA7692
CAGCTTTTGCAGAATGCGCCGCGCTGTGTAGCCGTCATCTCCTGCCAGTTTTCGTGGCAGGGCTTTGGGATAGATATGGTGATTGGGCGGCTCATGTGTCTAAGGTAAACCTAATATCCCTAAAATAAAAAAAGTGGCCTTCAAACGAAGGTCACTTTTGTGTCATTATTTTAAGTCTAAGGCTATTACTCGCACACCCCATCGGTGGAGCAGGTATTGCCATCGGCTACATTTACAAGGGTAGCGGGCTGCTCTTCCTGCCATACTTTGTTTAGCAAGCCAAGGAATGTTTCGCTGGGCTGTGCACCAGATACCGCATACTTTTGGTTCACTACAAAGAAAGGCACACCGCGCACACCCACCTGCTGCGCCTGGTATATGTCGTGCTGCACTTCGTCGGCATAGGTGTTGCTGCTCAATACTGCGCGCACCTCTGCGGCATCCAGGCCAATGTCGGTACCTATCTGCACCAGTGTTTCGTGGTCGGCTGTGTTTTTACCTTCGGTAAAATAGGCCAGGAACAGTTTCTCTTCGGCAGCATCCTGCAAGCCATGCTTTTTGGCCAAATGGCTGAAACGGTGCGCATCGAAAGAATTGGCCACTACAGATTTATCCATGTTGTAGGTAAGTCCCTCTTCCTTTGCCATATCTGTTACATGGGCAAGCATCTGCTGCGCGTAGTCCTGCGACCAGCCTTTGTTTTGGGCCAGGTGCTGCAGGGTGGATTTGTTCGGGTCGGTTTTCAAGTTGGGGTCCAACTGAAAGCTCTTCCATTCTATTTCCACCTTGTCTTTATGATCAAAATGTTCCAGCGCTTTCTCAAACTTTCTTTTGCCTATATAGCAGAAGGGGCACATTACATCGCTCCATATTTCTACTTTCATAACTGTTGTTTTTATCTATGGTTATTGATGTTACAATCTGATAAAAAGTTCCTCTTTGCTGCGGCGCACTTTGGTCGCCTTTGCCAAAAAGTCCCTTTCTGTATCACGATAACCTAGAGCCAATATTGCATAGCTCTTCAATCCTTTTTCTTTTAGCCCTAGTATTTCGTCCAGCTTCTCGGAGTTGAAACCCTCCATAGGGCAGGCATCCACTTCTTCCATAGCTGCTGCTACCACGCCAAAGCCCAGCGCGATATATGCCTGGCGCGCTGCCCATGCGGCGTTGGCCTCCTGGCTGCGGCTGTTTATTTGACCTTTCAGGCTGGTGGCAAATGGGGCAAGGCTCTCTACAGGCAGTTGGCGTATATCGGCAACCTGCTGCATATACTTGTCTACGTTTGCCGGAGTAACATCTGTCCACGAAGCAAATACCAGCAGGTGCGAAGCCTCCACTATTTGCGCCTGCGGTGCTGCCAGCTCATGGATCTTCCCTCTCAGCTCGGGGTTTTCTATCACCACTACATTGTAGGGTTGCAGACCTGATGAGGAAACCGACAGGCGTACGGCCTCCAGTATGCGTTCTACTTTCTCTTGCGGCACTGTGGCACCGGTCATTTTTTTGGCAGCATAGCGCCAGTTCAGTTGTTGTATTAAGTCCATTACTGTTGTTATTATTTAGTGCCGTATATGCTTGTAAGGTAATCATTTAATGAAGCTGGCTTGCGTTTCAGCAAATCGGCCAGGTCTGTACTGTCCGATTCCAGTTCGCCGAGTTTTATAGCCTCTGCAAAACCTGCAGTCATAGCTATTACTTCCTGCGGTAGGCCTGCCTGTGTCAGCGCGGCAGTAAATTCTTCGTTAGTTGGGCTATGATACTCTACGGTTTTTCCGCTGATATTGCTCAGCAGTGCTGCTGCATCAGAAAAGCTATAGTTGCTGTCGGCGTTCAGGTTATATGTTTTGTTTGCGTGGCCGGTTGTGGTCAGCACATTGGCCGTAGCTTCTGCCATGTCCAGGCGAGTTGCATAAGGCGATTTGCCATCGCCCGCAG
>DLGO01000015.1:1979-20822 GCA_002482725.1 Bacteroidetes bacterium UBA7692
TGGCCAAAGAACATAGGCAATACATCAGCATATAGGTTGTTGCGCAATATGGTATAGTCGATTCCTGTTGCTTTCAGGTAGGCTTCGGTATCTATGTGGGGCTGTGTAATCAGCTGCATGGGCGAGCCTGTTTCTTTTTTAAGGGGAGCGCTGGTGTATATTATGTGCTTTACACCTGCGGACTTAGCTGCATTTATAGCGTTTTTGTGCTGTCCTGCGCGGTCGTGCATATCGTTGCTCGATATCAGCAATAGCTTGTCTACCCCAGCAAATGCGGCTTCCAGCGATGCCGGGTTGGTATAGTTACCTACCCTTACCTGTATTCCTTTTTCTATCAGCGATGTGGCCTTGGCCTTATCGCGCACCAGTGCGCCGATTTCGCCGGAAGGCACATTGTTTTTAAGCAGAAAATCTATAGTGGCCGCCCCCAGGTGGCCTGTTGCTCCTGTAACTAAAATCATGTTGTTATTTCTTTATTGTTGAAGTAATCGTTTTGAACACTGCAAAAGTCCGCTATCTTTGCTATACTTTAGTAACTGCTATACAAAAGTATAGTGCTATACTTTTGTATACTACCCACACAAGTTTGAAATGAAGAAGAGCGACGATACACTGAAACACGACAAAGGTCAATGCTCCGGCATGGTGATTCCTGTGCGCGATACCCTGAATGTACTGAGCGGAAAATGGAAGCTGCCTATTATCGGTGCTTTGCTGTTTGGTAAAAAACGCTTCAGGGAGCTGGAGCGCGAAATACCGCAGATAACGCCACGCATGCTGTCCAAAGAGTTGAAAGAGCTGGAGTTGAACGGCATGTTGACGCGTACCGTGTACGACTCTATGCCGGTATCGGTAGAATACGAACTTACCGAATCAGGCCTTACGCTCAGGAATGTGCTGCAAGCTATGAAAAAATGGGGCGACGACCACCGCGCCTCGGTACACAACCGTAAAGGCAACCTGGCCAAAGTGGCATAAAGAGATGCCTCTTTTTAATACAGAAGTAAGTGCCTGATTTCATCAAGTTCAAAACAGGCGACATGAAAAAACGGAGGTTTGCGTTGCGCAACTTTGCATTCCGGCTATTGCATTAAAGTTTTAATGCAAAGCAGGTAGAGCAGATATTGTAGGTTGATTTGGAGTTGTCATTTAAATTTTTTTGTCTATGTTTCTAAATACTAAAATCTGCATATACAATTTTTTAAAGTTCGTGTTCGTGTTCGTGGTCCTGTTTTGTGCAATGGGGGCTTATACATATTGCCAGAATTTTCCTTACCCCAAAATAGTGGAAAGCGGGGCAGGATTAAACACTTTTGTTCCCTCGGCATGGATAGTAAAAGACAGTGCTTCCGGTGATTTGAATGGCGATGGGTTACAGGATATTGTGGCAGTCCTACAATACCGGGATAGTATTCATGTGCAGGATGATACAGGAGTAATTTTTCATCCCAGACTACTGATTATTTTGTTTAAAGTTGATAGTGCCAAAGGTTTTATTCTGGCGGAACAAAATAATCTGATAGTTCCGAATGATGATAATCCAAGTGTTACAGATCCTTATGAAGGAGTTGCCATAAAAAGGGGAATTTTGGAATTGAAGACGCAGCTTTTTTGTAATATGGGTTGCTGGGAAATGGGAAATACCAGCTACTATTTTCGGTTTTGGAATAATGGCTTTGTGCTGAACGGTGCAGAGGAATATATTATAAACCGGGCAACACATGCCTACACCGCTCGTAGCTTTGATTTTATCAAAAAGAAATTACGAACGGAGAAAGGTAATGACGAAAAGAGAAATCGTAAAGTGGCATCAGAAAAGTTGCACATCGAAGAATTGAAGACCTTGCGAATGATGGGTAAGCTTCTTTCGTGGGAGGTTGTAGAAGGGATATATTTGTAATCATTGCTTTAGTTTTAAAATGAAAAGAATGGCTTCACTTAATCCAATTTCTATCCTTGCCATCTGCGGCAGTCTGAAAAAGCAATCTGTTAATCTGCAGATACTTCATGCACTAAGTAGTTTGGCTCCGGTTAATTTTAGTTTTCATTTTTACGAAGGATTAGTCGAACTGCCTCACTTTAATCCTGACCATGAAGAGGGTAATGATGCGCTGCAGCAGTTCCGGAAGCTACTTAGTAGTGCAGATGCAGTAGTTATATCTACCCCTGAGTATGCTTTTGGTTTGCCGGGCTCTTTAAAAAACGCATTGGATTCGGTTGTGGGTACAGGGGAGTTTAATGGTAAAGTGGTAGCAGTGGTAAGTGCATCGCCCCTGTATAGCGGTGGTGAAAAGGCAATGGCGGCACTTTTGCCTACACTAACTGCTTTAGGTACCAAAACGCCCGATAGCTTGGTGCTTAGTATTGGCAATGTGAAGAGTAAGGTAGACGCCAATGGTAAGCTAACTGATGCTACCACAGAACAATTGCTTGAAGCGCTTGTTGAAGAAATAGAAGGCTTGGTTTTGGGCCGTTATTAAACTGGTGTTATGAAAAAACTTAATTTCCTTCAAATAGTCTACCTGGTGTTGGCAGCTTTCGGCGCTATTATACCCTGGTATTTTAACATTCACCATCTCATGCACTCGGAGGTGCCATTTACGATTGTAAATTTCTTTTCGGGTGGGTTTGTTAATGACTTTGCCTCATCACTGGTTTCGGATTTCTTTATTGGCGGTATTGCTGTGCTTATTTTTATGATGTATGAGGGCCAACGGCTAAAAATGAAACACATGTGGGTTTATTTTGTGCTTACCTGCTTTATTTCTTTTGCCTTTGCCTGTCCGCTGTTCCTTTTCTTCAGGGAGAGGAAACTATCAGAGCTGATGGCTTCATCTCTTCCGGGAGCCTAGCAATCAATTGTTTAAGTATTATAATTGCCCAGGGAAAAAGCTGATTTACAATAAGGTTATAGATTGCTGACACTTTTAGCCTGTTTTTGGGTTGTACAACCCATCTATACTTGTTCTATATGTTTGGTTTTTTGTCCACAAGGTTTGAAAATCCCTCGTAAGATGCTACTTTTGCGCGCGATTTGGAAAACGTACGATCAATGAAAAATTACATATATAAGCTGGGATTATTGCTGGCAGCCGTTTTTACGCTGTCTACTACAAATGTAGCGCTTGCTAATGAAGAGGCTGCAGCTGAAGTAGTGACACTTGAAGCCCCTGAGCATGCAAGTGAGCAAGCACCTTCAGGTGGCAAATACAAGCCTACCAGCATGATATTGCACCACGTGGGTGATGCCAATCACTTCACTTTGCTGCACGGTATCAATATTCCGTTGCCTTGTATCATGTACAACATAACGACGGGTACGCTGGCTACATTTATGAGCAGCAACCACGAAGCCATGGAGGCAGCGGGTTACCACATGCACCACGACAGGGTTAAACCTATTGAAGAAGGACAGAAGGTTATTGACTTTTCTATTACGCGCAATGTGGTCGGTTTGCTTATAGCAGCTACCCTTTTGCTTGTAATCTTCTTTACAATCAAAAATGCTTATGTAACCCGTAAAGGTCAGGCACCTAAAGGTCTACAGTCGCTATTGGAACCTATAATAATTTTCGTTCGCGACGATGTGGCTAAGCAATCACTGGGCGATAGGGCTGATTATTATATGCCATACCTGATGACCGTATTCTTCTTTATATGGATGAATAATATGCTGGGCCTTATCCCTATCCTTGGTTCAAACGTTACCGGTAACATAGCCGTTACTTTGGTATTGGCACTTATCACAGGCTTTATCATCAACATAAAAGCAAACAAAGCTTATTGGAAACACATCTTGTTGCCGGAGCCTCTTTTTCTCGCTCCAATATTGATACCTATAGAATTATTGAGCATTATTACCAAGCCTGTTACACTTATGGTGCGTTTGTTCGCAAACATACTGGCGGGCCACATCATTGTATTGAGCTTAATAAGTTTGATATTTATATTCGGTAAGGCTGCCGGAGATGCTATGGAGAGCCAAAGCATGGGTGGTGTAGCAGCTGGTGCAGCGGTGGCAATACCATTTACCATTTTCATTAGTGTTATAGAGTTGCTGGTTGCCTTTGTACAGGCGTTCATCTTCACTATGTTGTCTGCGGTGTTTATCGGCATGGCTACAGAAGAACACCACGCGCATCCTGCACACGAGGCTAAAGGACATCATTAAGAAATAAACCCGTAAGGGATAGGATATATAACTTTTTATTTAATCGTTCTAAACAAAACAAAATGTTGAACACAGTATTATTACAGGCTACTACTATCACTGGTATAGCTGCAATTGGGGCAGGTCTTGCTGCAATTGGTGCAGGTTTGGGTATTGGTCGTATCGGTGGTAGCGCTGCAGAAAGCATCGCTCGTCAACCAGAGGCTGCCGGAGATATCCGTGGCGCTATGATTTTGACAGCTGCCTTCATCGAGGGTGTTGCTCTTTTCGCGGTTATCGTTGCTCTTTTGAACGGATAATCGGCAAAAGCCAAAAATTTATCCTGCTTTCGATGGGGTAGCCACGAAGGCAGGATTTTTTAAGCATTTAGTATTTTCAATTATAAATTCAAGATTTAAGCATTTATCATGTTTACATTATTATCAGAAGGCGGTGCAATAAGCCTTATTATACCTGAAGCAGGTTTAGCATTATGGAGCCTAATCATCTTTGTTATCCTTTGGATAATACTGGGTAAGTTTGCATTCAAGCCTATTACAGCGGCATTGAAAGAGCGCGAAGACAGCATCACCACAGCATTGAAAAGCGCAGAAGCAGCTAAAAATGAAATGGCAAGCCTGACTGCTAAAAACGAGTCGTTGCTGAATGAAGCCAAAGAAGAGCGCAATAAAATAATACTGGAAGCTAAAAACGCTGCAGAGAAAGTACGTACTGATATAATAGCTAAAGCCGAGGCTGAAGCAAGTGTAAAAGTACAGGCTGCCCTACGCGAAATAGATAACCAGAAAAAAGCAGCTATTGCTGAAATACGCAATCAGGTGGGTGCTGTAGCTTTGGACATAGCAGAGAAAGTAATCCGCAAGGAACTGAAAGGCAATGCAGAGCAACAAGCCTTTGTAAATGAAATGGTGAAAACCACTAACCTGAACTAAATTAAAAACAGTTTGATGCCTGTAGCAGCGTTCAACGCGGTATCGGGTTTCAATTCTAAATATATAAGTACATGTCTTCATACAGAATTACATCGCGCTATGCCAAGTCTCTACTGACACTGGCTATTGAGCGCAAGTCGTTGGAAGCAGTTTACGGAGATGTTCTTTCAATCAGCAAGATAATAGCTGATAACAGGGAGCTGGCAGTAATGCTGAAAAGCCCCTTGCTGACGCCTGACAGGAAAGTAGCCGTACTAAAAAAGATATTTGAAGGCAAGATAAACGAGCTTACTTATTTGTTCCTTACCCTGCTTACCAACAAAGGCCGCGAGTCGCACCTGGTAGATATCTTCAATGCTTTTATACAGCAGTATAAATCGCTGAGGGGTATTACTTCGGTTAAGCTTACCTCTGCAGTAAAACTGGATGCGGTTACAGTACAGAACATCGTATCCGGCATAAAAGCAAAGGATGGCTTGAGCGAAATAGACCTGAATGAGGTGATAGACGAAAGCCTGATAGGTGGGTATATAGTGGAGTATAACAACAAGCAAATAGATACAAGCGTATCCCGCCAACTGCACAAAATGCGCCAGGTGGTAGAAGATGATAGTTATGTAAAACAGATATAATTTTCTTGCGAAAAGAAATAGAAAAGCGGCTCAAAAGGCCGCTTTTTTTATGGTTTAGGTACAGGAACTTTTTTATAATTCGCGCGAAATAGTTTATTTCCTTACCATATGCAAACAAAAAAAATGCCTAAAAGTGCCTGTTTCTTACCCGGAATTTCACTAGGATTAAGTGATATCAAGGCTTTTGATTAATGTGTTAATAAAAATGTTAAATACTAGACATGCAAAAATTTGTACTATCAACCAAAAGCCTTTATCCTTGCGTCCTATTATTAACCAAAACGAATATTAAAAATGAAAAAACTATTATTTATTGCTTGTATAGGATTGTCGCTTGCAAGCTGCACAACTAACAGAGGTTACATATCTGATGCAAATGCACAACTTCAATTGAAACGCGATGATTTGGAATTGACAAAACAGATCAATACTGAAGTAAAGCAAACTTTGATCTTCGGTATCGATTTTAAACGTTTGTTTAAAGCTGATGTAGCTGTTATAAATCAGCCACAAAGTGGGACATACAATGGTGGTATCGTTGGTGGTGGTATTCCTATTTTAGGTGGTCTGCTTGGTCTAAGGTCAGGTACTGCAAAGGTTGAACTTTATGCTTATGCAAAATTGCTTGCTGATAACCCAGGTTACGATTGTATCGTTTATCCACGCTACAACCAAAAAACTAAAAATATCCTAGGCATAGTAGTGAAAACTACTGGTAAACTGGATGTTCGTTTGGGTAAAATAAAATAATTGTATCTTTACAATTGAGAAGCAGTAGGCTATTAAGGTCTACTGCTTTTTTTTTGCATAAAAGTTTAGAAATAGATAGATGAGCATGAAAAATAGTTTTGCATATTCTTTGGTCATATTGTTATTGTTTACGTATGGTTGTAGTGAAAAAAAATTACGAAAAGCGTACGGAATGAAGCCGCATTATCATTTGACTGGAGAAGAGATTAAAGCGCGCGGTACAGTTTGGAATATAGATCCGATAATGAGTATAGATACTTCTATACTTAGTTATTTGAATACTTTTGGGCCCGAATATACTTTTTATAAAGAAAATCATATTCACCCTTTGCAGGCTATTTTTTATAATAAAGACGGTAGGCCCGTTTCCTTTATTACAGGTACTTTTGCTGATGCAGGTATTAGAAACCTGAAATGGAACCAGAATAAAAGTTTTGATAATTTTCCTCCCAGGACACTAGCTCCTTTGGACGATATTTTTACGTTCAATAAGCATCTGTCTTTTATCAGAACATTGGATGGTAATTCTATTGATTCTAGCAGGTATACTGGAGTTGATTATAATGTAGTAGTCATGTATTCGGAGTTTACAGGCAGGCAAACAAAGCGATTTTTAAAGGAAATCGCTGAAAATAGGGAAATGGGTAAGCGGTTCAAGATGAATTATATATTTGTCAATACCGATAATCTCTACCCTGAAGATCAACATTAAAATTGAACGACAACTTGGATAGTTAATTACTAAAATTATTTTTGTAATATAAAGTTTACACTAGTATATGAAATATCTATTTGCCTTCTCTTTTTTACTAAGTACAGTTTTTTCTTTTGCCGGAGATGGTGATATAGAAATTTTCTTTTGTTCGGGTAAAGGTGAAGGATGTACCGCAATAGGGCATAAAACCACCTGGGATATAGACGATGCCAATAAGTGCCAGGTGCTTGTAGTCGGCAATAATCTGAAAGGTAAAAAATTGAGTGTGAAAATTTTCAGGGAGGGGCGTGCAGCTACCAAGGCTTCTATAGATGATATGTTTAATGTAGAAATAGAAGGTGGCAAAGTTTGCAAAGTGGTTCCGTTTAAATTTGAAAGACGTGGTGATTATTACGTTAAAATATATGATGAGAATAATGTAGAGATAGCTTCAGGGCACGTGGATATGGAAGAAGATATGTTTTAACAAAGCCGCATTTAACTATAAATAGAAAGGCTGCTCATTGAGCGGCCTTTTTGTTTGCCCAAAGGAGAATTCCATTCAGAGAATATATACAGACCAGTAAAACATTTATGAAGAGCTAAAAACAAATTTGCTTGCATTGCCTTAACCTTGGCGTTACATTGCTGATTCATTTTTGCAGGTAATTATGAAATACATTTACCTATCAGTAATAACGCTTCTAAGCCTGGTTTCCACTGCTCAAAACGAAGTTAGATGGATGCTTTCCGGAGCTTTGACCCCAACATCAGTAGCCATAAGGGCCAAGATGACTGCTAACAGCAACTATGTACGTGCTTTGGTGTCAACCTCTAACCCTCCTGCTGCTCCTTTTATATACAGCACGGTAAGCGATGCTACTGAGTCGGTAAACAGGCGCATGGCCAGCATGGATGTAACAGGCCTGCAGCCAAATACGCAATACTATTACCTGATAGAATCTGATAGCATTGCTGATAACAGTGCTGATGATATCGGAACTTTTAAAACAAGTGCCATAGGTCCACAGAGTTTTAGCTTTGTGGTAGGGTCGTGCAATAGGGAGCCTAATACAAATACATACAAGGATTTCCTGAACTACAATGCCCTGTTTTACCTGAACCTGGGTGACCTGCACTACGAGGACCCGTGCGATGCTGATATAAACTACCACCGCGATGCTTATGAGCAGAACGTGTTTACCCGTGCCAACCAGGCAGAGGTGTTCCGCAAGTTGCCATTTGCTTATATATGGGATGACCACGACTATTGTGGTAACGATGCGAATGGCAATGCTTTTCCGGGCACGGGACCTGCACGCAATGCTTACCAGGAATATATACCACACTATGCGCTGGCAGCAGGTACAGGCAATCAGCCTATATATCAGTCGTTTGATGTGGGCCGTGTGCGCTTTATACTTAGCGACCTGCGCAGCGAAAAAGTGGAGCAACAAACAGCTATGGGTGCTGTGCAAAAGCAGTGGTTCAAAAACCAGCTGATAGATGCCCGCAACAAAAATATGATGGTGGCGTGGGCCAGCTCTTACTCATGGTATGGCATACTTACCGACAACTGGAACGGCAACCCGCAGGAGCGTACTGAGCTAAGCGAGTTTATGCGCGACAGCAGCATAGCCAACCTGTTTATTATGAATGGCGATGCGCACATGTTTGCCATAGACAACGGAACGAACGGTGACTTTACCACTGCTAAGAACCTGCCATACCAATATCCATTGGTACAAGCAGGCCCGATACAAAATGATGGATCTTACAAGGGTGGCACATACAGCGAAGGTACATTCTACCAGTTTTTTGTAAAGGCAGCACAGTATGGTGTGGTAAAGGTTACAGATAACGGAGGCGACAGTGTATGCGTTACTATTGAGGGTTATAAAAAGGACCTGACCACACAGAACACTACCTTGCTTAAGTCATGGTCATTTTGCCGCAAGCTGGGCAACTACATAAGCAGTGTGCCAAATGCTGCCATGGATGTGTCCAGTGTGGAGGTTTTCCCCAATCCGGCCAATGGTAATTTTTACATACGCTCGCATGAAAAGGAGATTGTAAAGCTAACTGTAACGTCTATAGATGGATCTGTCATATTCCAATCTACTATGGAACCTGAATATACACAGCCATTGGACCTTACTAAATATGCTCCGGGTGTGTATATAGCACAGATAGAAACCAGCAAAGGCAAGTATAGCAAGCGATTGGTGTACAATCAATAGGACCTAATAGATAAAGGCTTCTTCCATCATTTCTTTATTTACCATCATACCTGCAACCGAGCCGTGTGCTATAGCTACAGCTATGCTGCGCCCTACCGATGAATTATCGCCTGCGGCATATACACCGTGCACATTGGTGCGCTGAAACGCATCTGTTTCTATCAGGTTGTGGGCCGTGAAAATGCAGCCCAGCCGCTCGGCAATATCCGATTGGTGCTGATGGTCGGGCCGGGTGTACAGCACGGTAAGGGGTACCTGCCAGCCATCTTCAAATACCAGGTGTTTTACATGCCCGTTCTTTTGGTCTATACTGCTGATGGGTGTTTCTATCACCGCTACGTGGTGGTGCTTTAATTTCTCCATCTGTTCTGCGGTCAGGGTGCTTTCGCCATTGGTATACAGCGTAAGCTCCTTTGTCCAGTTTCTCAGCATGCAGGCAAAATCGTAGCCCATATCGCTGTTGCCCAATATACCGGTGCGCTTGTTGCGCGCCTCGTAGCCGTGGCAATAGGGGCAGTGCAGTAGCGATATACCCCAGCACTCTTTATATCCTTCCATATCAGGCATTATATCGGTAAGCCCTGTGGCAAGAATCAGTTTCCTGCTTGTGTATGTTTTGCCCTGTTCTGTATCAATTACAAAGTCGGTCCCCAGTCGGCTTGCTCCTGTTGCTCTTTCTTCTACAAAGCTTACGGTAGGGTAGGCGAGCACCTGTGCTTTTGCTGCGGCAGTAATTTCAGCAGGCGTTTGCCCATCGTGCAGCAGCATGTTGTGCGCATAGGGCGTTTGCCAATTGCTGGGTGTGCCTGTGTCCATTATGAGCACATGGCGCATGGCGCGGCCAAGGCTTAGCGCGGCAGATAGCCCTGCATAGCTGCCGCCTATTATAATTACGTCGTATTTATGGTCTTTCATGCCGGTATCTTCAATAATAGATAGAACAGCAAATTCGCTGCCATTTGTTCGTACGGCAGGGTTTATTTAGTAAAACAAACAGAAAGGTTAATCAAGTTGGTTATCGTATCAACGTCAAGCTACCTTTCAGTTGTTTGGCTTTGCCTGTGGCGGTATTGAAGTAGCTGAGCAGGTACACAAAAACACCGGGTTGCTGTAATTCTCCCCGGTAATAGCCATCCCAGTGTGCATTTATGTCATCTGTTTCCCAAACTTTCTCTCCCCAGCGGTTAAAGACTTTAAGGCTGTTGAGCAAAATGCAATTGCCATATACGCGGAATTCATCATTGGCGCCATCGTTGTTCGGGCTGAATACATTGGGCACGTAAATGTTGCCAAAGCATTCCACTACTGCTATAAATACAGAGTCTGTGGCTATGCAGCCGTTGGTATCCGAAACCTGCACCCTAATCCATGTAGATTGGTTGATGGTACCTATAGGGTTGTGTATAGCAGGGTCGCTCATGGCACCGGCCGGCTGCCATTGGTAGGTGTAGGCGCTGCCGGCAGTTGTGTTTAGCTGCACGGTATCGCCTGCTGCCACGGTGGTGTTGCTTGCGCTCAGCTGCAGCTGTGGCAATGCATGCACGGTGATAATAACAGTGCGCATGCTGTCGCAGCCTGCCGTGGCAAATGTGTCTGTATATATACCCGGCTGAGTATATGTTTTACCATCGATGGCAACGCCCATGCCTGCACATACTGCAGCGCGCAGCGTATCGCGCTTGGCGGTAACTACCTGCAGGTTAAGTATGTGTATGCTGTCGCAGCCGCCGGCGCTTTGCAGTGTGTCATAGTATATGCCCGTGCTGTTGTAGGTGTTGCTGCCCACGGTTATGCTTTGGCTGCCGCAAATGCGCCTTGCCACAGAGTCGCGCCTGGTGATTTCAACCCGCAGGTCCAGTATGTATATGCTGTCGCAGCCGCCGGTGCTTTGCAGCGTATGGCGGTATATGCCTGTGGTACTGTAAGTATTGGTGCCTACTGTTACGCTTTGCCCAAAGCATATGCGCTTTACTACAGAGTCTTGCTTAACTGCTGTCACAGTAAGGTTTAGTATGTGGATGCTATCGCATAACGCCCTGTAAAAAGTATCGCGATACATACCTGTGGCATAGTAGGTATTTGGCCCCACGGTTATGCTTTGCCCTGCACATATAGTTACCGCTTCCGAATCTATAATTGACGGGTATACGGTCAGGTTCAATATATGTACGCTATCGCATCCGTTGGCTGTGGTAAGCGTATCGCGGTATATGCCGGTGGTACTGTAAGTATGGCTGCCAACGGAAATGCTTTGCCCCTGGCACAGGTATTGTATTACTGAGTCTTTTATGGCTGCATTTATTGTCAGGTGCAGTATGTGTATGCTGTCGCAGCCGNNAGCCGCCCACGCTGCTTAGGGTGTCGTAATAGATGCCCGTACTGCTGTAAGTGTTGGTGCCTACTGTTACCTGGCTGCCATAGCATAGCGTTTGCGCTACAGAATCCTTAATGGCCGAGTTTACTGTCAGGTTTAGTATTTGTATGCTATCGCAGCCTCCCGGTGTGCTTATTGTATCGCGGTATATGCCTGTGGTACTATAGGTGTTGCTGCCTATAGTAATGCTCTGCCCTGTACAAATGGTGCGCGCTACTGAATCCCTTTTGCCTGCAACTACCTGTAGGTTTAGAATATAAATGCTGTCGCAGCCACCTGCAGTGGACAAGGTATCGCGGTAAACACCTGTGGTGGAGTAGGTGTTGCTGCCCACAGTAACGCTTTGGCCCGGGCAAATTGTTCTTGCTACCGAATCTTTTAAAGCAGGGCGCACATACAGCACTATGATACGAAAACTGTCGCAGCCTCCTGCAGTTTTATATTGAATGGAATAGCTGCCCGAAACGGCGAGCACATGGGTATCTGCCACCAGGCTCTGACCTGCGCATATAGTGTCCATTTCCACACTAAACAGCGTGGGTGTGAATGTAAGGCGGAACACCAGCACAGTATCGCAGTTTATCCCTTGCACTGTGTCGTAATATATGCCCTGTTGCGTATATGTATTGCCATTGAACACCGAATTACGGCCAGGGCAAATAGTATCGTAAGCATATCTGTAGAGCGTTTGCTTATAAGAAAGTTGAAACACCACTACCGTATCGCACTGTATGGTTTGAATGGTATCGTAGTAAGTGCCCTGCTGTGTGTATGTTTTGCCAAGAAATACCATGCTGTAACCTGCACAAACAGAATCGAATGCATACCTATACAATGTTGGCCTTTGGCTAAGCCTGAAAACTATTACGCTGTCGCATTGTGCTGTTGGTATGGTGTCGTAGTAGGTGCCGGGCTGCGAATAGGTATTGCCGCGGAAAACTATGCTGCGTCCCGCGCATACGGTGTCGTAGTGGTAAGAGGTGCCCAGAAATGTAAGTGTATAGGTGCCTTTTATGGTGTCGGTGCAGTTATTTACGCTTACTATTTTGCTGATGTAGTAAGTTCCATAATCCGTAGCCAGCACCGGCTTCATGCGCAGCGTATCGCCTGTATAGGTGCTGCCATTGGGGCGCGTCCATATATATTTGGCGTAGGGCGAATGTTCTGCTATCAGCAGGGCGCTGTCGGCCGCGCAGCTGGGGCCTATTTTTACAATGGGTTTAAAAGCCAGCGTATCTACATAAAAAGTAAAAGTGCGGGCAAAGCCGCAGGTATCGCTTATGCGCGCTACATACGTGCCGGGCTGCGTTAGCTTAAAGAAATTGGAGGGTTGTACTGCAGCGGTTTGCGGTCCGCTGATGATCTCGTACTTATATGGTGGAACCCCCTTGCTGCTATCGGGTTGCAGACCTACATTCACGGTGCCATTGCATTTTATCTGAGTGGCATATGCTATCAGTGGCTGCTCATAAGGCGGAATGTAGATAGAGTCCCATATTATCTGGCAGCCCTTGTTGTTTATTTTGGTAGGGTTATTGACAGAGTAGTAGTTGAGACTTACAAGGTACCAGTCAAAATTCAGGTTGCGTATAGTGTCTCTTGGTGTTTTGGTAAACAGCTTGTTGCCGTAGGTGTTGTTGTGCAGTTGTGCATTGGAGCGTACATCGTAAGTTAAAGCAATGGAGTTTTGCCCGGGGCAGCCTTTGATGTACGATAGCATATAGCTATCGCTGCCAACATTGGCCTTGGTTATGGTAAAGGAATCGGTAATGGAATTACCGCAGGTATCGTACACGCGGTAGTGATAGGTGCCCGGACCAAAATTGGTAATTTCTACCCCATAGTCTATGCTGCCGGTGCCAGTGCTGTATTGCCCTGCCGTTATTTTTTGGGGATAGGCTATGGTGTCGGTGTAAGTAAAATGTGGTTTGGTACTGCCAATGGTTGTAGGGCCGGAAAGCAATTCGAATACCGGCCGTGAGCTATAGAAATCTTTCCAATGCGCCTCGAACTGTGCGGTTGAATCGCGGCAATGGTCCGAAGTTATTTTTTTGCTGAATGTAGGTGTCGGCTGAACCGGCCATTGTATATCTCTGGTGTAATTATTACCGCACTCGTCGCGGATGTTTATGCGGTATAGCTGACCCGGCAGCAGGGCAGGAGACATAATGGGAAATGAGTAGCCACTGGTGTCGGTTATTTTTACAGAATCTATAAAAGCGCCCGTAGCAGGATTAGTAGCCTTGATGTAAACAGGCAGGTGGAAAGTGGTGGGGTTGTAAGAAGGGGTGATGGTTACCGGAGTAAGGCCGAAGGTGGCTTTGTATTTAAGTTTGCACGAATCGAATACACCTGTAAAGTTGTAGGTAGGATTAAATACCGTAAGGGTATTTGGCTTGTAGAAGCTGTTGCCGCAGGCATCGGTTATGGTTACATTTACGTAATCGCCATAAGTAACACCGCCCACTACTTCAGCAAGTTCAGGGTACCAGCCACCATACGATATATTGGTAATAACGTGCTGGTAGCTGCCGTTTTTGGTATCTATTTTTATGGTATATGGCCTGGCAAAGTTACCATTGGTTACAAACAGCTGAATCATTAACCGCACGCTATCGCACTTGAACATGCGGTTGTTAATTGAGGTAATCCTGAAAGTGTGGTCCAGGTCAGAGAGCGTAACATACCGCGTGGCAAAGCTTTGGCAGGAGTCCAGCTGTTGCAGCTTGTAATTGCCTGCAACAAGGTTTTTGAAGCTGTCGCTTGGCTGGGTGGTGCTGATATTGGTGGCCAGATCGGTAAGTACCCATGTAAAAGGTGCCTTGCCTTTGTTGAGCGCATTGCCAACAATAACACCCGATGCATCGCCGGGGCAAAAAGGATCTTTGAAAGTTGGTGCAAAGTCCGGGAATGTATAATTGCCTGTAACGGTAACAGATACCGTAGCTGTATCGTTGCTGAAATTGGTAACCATAACTTGGTATGCACCTGCAGGCAAGCCGCCAAACTGGTTGCCGCTTTGTTTTGGACGAATATCGGGGCCGGTTACTATGGCATACAACATAGCAGAAGGGCTGGTAGCATAGGTTGTTATGGTGCCATCGTTGGCGCAATTACTGCGTTCGGCCACTACAGAGTCTACTACAATAGCTGAATACCCCTTGCCAGCCCATAGGGCAAGCAACAGAATAATCAACAATTTGGAAGCAGAAATGAATCTCATAATCCAAACATACGGTACTGTATAGGGATAGATATGGGTTTGTTTGTGTTTTTGTACATGTTCAGTGGTTTCTTTATTGGTGTATCTATATATGTTTTTGAATTAATAGTTTTACATGTTCAAGTGAAATTTAAAACTGCTTGCTTCGCTAATTTATTAACAAGTTTTTACTAAGTTTTTCAATTAAAAAAAGGAAGCATAATCTTTCAATCATGCTTCCTTTACGAATTATTTAAACCAAAACTATTTTCTACAAATCCTTCAACATCCAGATATCGCAGCCGAAGTGGCCTGTGTTCCCAAGTGGAGCTTTCAGTAATTTGAAACCTGCTTTCTCGTAAATGGAGATTGCCTTTTTTAATTCGGGCATTGTTTCGAGGTACATTTTTTCGAAGCCGAAGTGGCCTGCGGTTTCTATGCATTTTTCTATCAACTGCTGACCGATACCTGTACCACGTGCTTGAGGCAGCAGGTACATTTTTACCAGTTCGCAGCAGCCCTCGGGCAAGCCGCTCGTGGGGTATATGCCTGCTCCTCCTACTACCTCGCCGTCCAATACTGCTACAAAATATTGTGCGCATGGCTGACCAAAAAGCTCGTACAAGGCGTCGGTGGTTTTGTCGAAGTATACTGTGCCGGGGTGGTTGGCACCAAACTCTTCGAGCGTGTCGCGAATAATGCCTGCCAGTACCTGATTATCATCGGGGCGAATGGTGCGTATTTCGACTTGCTCTGATGGCAGACCGGAAGGTGAAAATGATGCTTCCAGCATGTTAATTAATTGGGGTGAATGCAACTGTACCATGTTCTGTTTTACAATCTCTTTTTTAGAGGGCTCTCGTTCCCTGTTTGTGAAAGAATTATTTTAATAAGAAAAAGCTGTCTGAAGGCTATTTCTTCGGATTTTAAAAGTAGGGTGATTTATAATCAATAGCTGTTAAAATTTTTCCGCATCATCTAACATCTTCAATATAAACCACCCTATAATCTTTAAATGAGATTTTTAAATACTACAGCGCATTTGCCAACTGGTCTATCTCTGCCTTGGTTTTGGCGGTGAAGGTGATAGGTAAAACCTGATTTGCTATGATAGTAGTGGCGGTTGATGACCAGTACATTTGCCCGTTGCGCTCTGCTATTGCTACCACCAGTATTTGTGTGCCGATAGGAATATTGTTGCTGTGGTCTACTTCGAACGTGTGCGCAGCTGCATCAAAGTAGCCAAGGCGTGCGGCGGTGCTTTCGTTCTGGAATACTACGTAAACTGCTGTGTTGGAGTCAACGTATTCTATAGGCGTTTGCACTTTGAAAGTAGTATTGTTAGCGCTGCTGTAGAAGCGGTCGAAGTTTGACCAGCCAAGAGAGTCCAAATTATAAGCATAACCTGCAACTCCTGTGCTGCCACCGTTAAAGGTATCCTTTACTGCAACTTGCTGGCCTTGTCCTTCTTCTGTCCAGTCAAGGCTGCCGTCGGCTTCTGTTTTACCGGTAAAGAATCCCATGGCTGCATCACCATTTGTTACAGGTTTAAACGCTGTTACTCTTTTGCCCGGGGCCAGTTTCAGCTTGCTGCCGTTTTGTTCGGCTTCTATCAGGAACTCCCCGCCAGATATCAGGAATTTGCCCTGAGATGTAGTAGGTGCATTGTTCAATACCATTTTGCCTTTGGTGTTGATTTCGGTAAGGCTGATATTTACAGTACCTGTAACTGCTGTGCCACTAAGGGTGATGAAAGCGTTGGCAGGAAATGTAAGGGAAAGACCTTCGGCACCTGTAACGGAGCCGCCTGTGGTACCACTTACAGTAAACGCCTGTGGAGCGGATTTGAACTGGCTAAGTGCTGTAGCAATATTGCCGGTTTCTGTATTTTGTTTTACTTCATCTTTTTTGCAGGAAGATAGTGTAGAGCCAAGGATAAGGATGGCGATAAGCATTCTGGATGCTGTAAGGATTGATCTTGTCGTTTTCATAACTTTATATTTTAAGTGATTGAATGGTACAAATGTATTTTGCTGTTTGTTCGCAAACTTTTGTTTGTATGCCTGTTCTTACCTGCTCACATGAGTAGTGCACCCATGCAACCTTTACTGCTGATAGTTTAGGTTTAAGTATTTTATTTCTTACCTGCCCAAAAAAATAAATGGAGGAATTTGTAATGTGTTTGCCTAGCTGTGATGTGCTTGCGCGTGTGGTGGTGTGGCAAATTTTCAATGCTTATATTTGTGGTACATGCACTCATTGCTCTTCATCAACTGGAATCCAAACCCTGTAGCCATCGACTTAGGCTTTTGGCAAATTAAGTGGTACGGCCTTATGTGGTCGTTTTCGATATTATTCTCTTTTCTGATGGGGCTGTGGATGTGCCGCAGGGAGCATAAGGACTCGGAGAAGCTTACGGATATGATCATCTACATTTTCCTGTTTGCCCTGGTGGGTGCGCGGTTGATGCAGGTGGTGTATTACCAGCCGGCACATTTTTGGGCGCACCCGGAACAGATANNAAATGGAGGCCTGGCAAGCCACGGTGGTGTTATCGGTGTGTTCTTTGCCATAGTGTTTTTTGTGAAGCGCAACCCTGAGTGGAACTTCCTTTTTATACTGGACCGCGCATCGGTTATCGGGTTTATATCGATAGTGTTTATACGCATGGGCAACTTGTTTAACAGCGAACTAGTGGGCAAGGCTACTGATGTGGATTGGGCTTTTATTTTTCAGCAGGTAGACAATGTGCCACGGCACCCGAGCATACTGTACGAAACGGTGGCCTACTTCCTGATATTCCTGCTGCAGATATTCCTGTATGTGCGCTACCTGAAAGCTATGCCGGGCCTTACGCTTAGTGTGTTTTTCAGTGCGCCTTTTCTGGTGCGCTTTTTTATAGAGTTTACCAAGGAGCCGGAGGTTATCTACTTTTGGGGACTGAGCAATACACAGGTGCTGCATTTTCCTTTTTTGGCAATAGGCGCTGTGCTGTGGTATCTGACACTTTCGGGCAAATTGAAAAAGTACGCATGAGCAAGTTTGAAAAATGGATAGGAGCGGGGCTTGGCTTTATGGTGGGTGGGCCTGTAGGAGGCATGNNNCGGGCGAGGTACTGAGCAGCGACCCGGAGAAAGTGATGGAGTACACCCGCAACACCAGCGAGCTGGAGGTGAGCCTGCTGATAATATCGTCGCACATAATAAAAGCCGATGGCAAGCTGAGCCATAGCGAAGTGGACTATGTGCGCAGCTACTTTATAGAAAAGTTTGGCGACAAGGCTATAAAGGAAAAGATGAGCATACTGAACCACTGCCTGCACCACAGCTACGAACTGGAGAAGGCCTGTAACTTTCTGCGCATCAGCTCATCGCGCAATACCCATGAATTAGTGATACTCTACTGCCTGCACCTGGCCATGGCCGATGGAGAAATAAGTATAGCGGAACTGAACATCATAAAGAAGACGGCACGCCAACTTAATATAAATGAGGTGGCTTTTAAAAAGCTGCACCATAGCTTCCTGTACAAAGAAGAGGTGGTGCAAACAGACTTTGATGTGCTGGGGTTAAAGGGCAATGCGACCAGGGAAGATATAAAGAAAGCATACCGTAAAATGGTGCTGAAATACCACCCGGATAAAACTACCGGGCAAACCGAAAAAGAGAAAAAGCAAAGCGCAGAAAAATTCAGGCTGATACGGCAGGCTTATGAGCGGTTGATGGGTGACGAATTATAACAGCTTTCGTTAGGTTGCTCAATCATTATTTCCAAAGATATTAACACAGCATTTTCTGGTAGTTTGTTTGCTACCTCACGCCATAAAACAGCATTGGCATGAATCTTTT
>DLGO01000092.1:0-1353 GCA_002482725.1 Bacteroidetes bacterium UBA7692
CTTTTTTGTAGTGGTACCCCTTCCGGTATATCTCCTTCAGTCCCTTCAGGGTGTGCCGTATCAGCTGCATACTGTCGTTTGTCGGTACCGTGGTTTGTACCACTATGCTCCGGTAGTATTGTGGCAGGTCGGTACGGAAACCGTTGGTATGCAGGAATAGCATCAGGCTGTTGCAGCAGCTTCCCTGGTTCCGCAGTTTTTCTGCACAGCTGGCCGCAAAGGTGGCGCAGCGCTCCTCCAGGTCTTTATACTCTGTATACATTCCTTCAAAGCTTCGGGTAGTGGCTATGTTCTTTTTTGGCTGCGGTATCTCAAATCCAATGGTAGGCTGGCCATTCAGTTCCTTTTGCAGCCGCTCGCCTACTACTGTCATATTGGTACGTACCCATGCTGCGGGCATTTGGGTAAAGTCGTATGCGGTATATACTTTCTGGTCATTCAGCTTCTTGCTCAGCTTCCTGCCTATACCCCAAACATCTTCTACCTTCAGCCACTTCAGGGCTTTTATGCGCTGCTCCTCTGTTCGCATTACATACACGCCACCTAGTTCAGCAAACTTCTTTGCTATCCTGTTGGCCAACTTTGCCAGGGCCTTGGTAGGTGCTATGCCCACGCTTATGGGTATGCCGGTTCCGTTGGTTACCTGGTTGCGCATTTCCAGGCCGNNCAGGCCTATTTTATCCAGGTTGGCCACACCATCAAAATCAAGAAAGGCCTCATCTATACTGTACACCTCTATGCCCGGAGCGTAGCCGGTAAGCATGCTCATTACCCTATTGCTCATATCGCCATACAGGGCATAGTTACTGGAGAATACGGCCACATTATCCCGTTTGAATAAATGCTCATATTCAAACGATGCCGCACCCATGGGAATGCCCAGGGCTTTTGCCTCATTGCTGCGGGCTATCACACAGCCGTCATTGTTGCTCAGTACTACCACGGGCTTACCCATTAGTGCCGGATTGAAAGCCCGCTCACAACTTGCATAGAAGTTGTTGCAGTCTATCAATCCTATCATAAGAAGTTTTTAATGCATGCAGTTACAATGCCCCAAACAATCAGTCCCATTTCTTCTGTTACCCTTATTTCCTTATAGGTTTTGTTGGCTGGTACCAGGAATAGATCTTCGCCCCGGTACTGTATTATCTTCACGGTAAATCCTCCCTCTATATAGCACACGGCAATTTTGCCGCTTGCCGGCTTCAGGGAGCGGTCCACTATCAGCAGGTCGCTATCTTCTATTCCTATGGTGCTCATGCTGTTTCCTACAGCACGGGCAAAAAAGGTGGTATTCGGGTGCTTTATCAGCAGCTCGCTCAGGTTCAGCTTTTCATCGGTAAAATCAGCAGT
>DLGO01000092.1:1367-15122 GCA_002482725.1 Bacteroidetes bacterium UBA7692
CAGGAGAGGGGAAGCCGGCGGCAACTCCACCCGTGGCTAGCAGGAAATTGAAGTTCGGCAATTGGCCTGTTGTATGTAGTATTCTTATTGTTTCCATGATAATGATATTAACAAAGTAGAATTACTAAAGTTAACACAGGAAAATGGCGCCGTCCAAACGGGAATTTTCATTTCAGTATTAAAAAATATCCAACAGATGATTCTAATGTAAAATGTTATTATATTTGGTGTATGAACCTAACACTAAACCAATCCGCTGGGCGCCCTGCCCTTATCGCTTTTGTATGCTTTCTTATGGGCGTAATCCTGTGCAGCTTCTTTCGCAGCTGCACAGGCTCCCATACGGATTGCCCGGAGCCTGGCACCATACTCAGCATTAAGTACGATACCATTTGGCCATTAGCGCCAAAGGGATCTGCATTCCATACCAAACCGCACCTGGCATATACAAAAAAAGCCGTGCAGCTGCAGGTGCAAATAACGCTACCGGATACAGCAGCTATGCATAGCAGCTGTACCGATACCAATATTTACACCAATACAATTTGTGGTAATGACTATTCCATAGACATTACAGACACCGTTTCGGCCAATCAGCTCATTGGCCGTTATACCAGGTTCTTTGACAACAGGCCTACATTACTGAAGACCGTGCAGTTATCTCCGAAACCCATTAAGGAGAGATTCAAGGTCTATGCCGGTGCCATGCTGTGTGCGGGTAGAGGATTGCCCCATACAGTTGGTGCCGGCCCTTCAGTTCTTTTTGCCTATAAAACCGGTGGCCTTGCCTACACCTGGGACGGTGTAAACAACAGCCACGGGCTTACAGGCTATTACCTCATCTCATTCCGGAAGAATAAATGATCTCAGTAAAAGGAGTTCGCGATTTTTTTGAGTGGTGGGCGAAGCAATACACGCCCATAGGCCACGACCCCGACAACGGGGTCAAGCGCTTCTATGAGTTCAAGTTCGAGGAGTCGGTGAACGGCTCCAGGTCGGATTTGGATTTCCCGCGCATGGGCCTGTCGATAGGTAAGGAGCCGGAGATAACCGGAAGCTTCAAAGCAGATGGCACCTCGCAGACCGATAACATGTATATCCGGATTGCAGTTTTTGACAAGCCAGTAACCTATATAGATGCATATATAGCTCACACGAATGCACTGGAGTTTTGCAAGCGGTGCATATTCGATTTGGAAAGCTGGATGTTTGCCACCTCTCAGGGTATGAACCGCTGCGATTTCGAGATAATCGAAATGATAGACCTGACAAATGTCGCCTATCAGGTAGTAACCGAATTGGATGTTACCGATACTGCAGGTTTTATGATGACCGTAAAGCTGCGCAAGCGCCTTTCCGGTAGCAACCTCACTTTCGATCCTGATAGCGCTCCCAAAATCGTTTACACCCAGGGCATCATACACAATGGCGATGGAGCGCCATCCCTATCACTCGGCTCACCCGGCGATTATTACATCGACAACCTTTCCGGAGACTTTTATAAAAACCTTTCCGGCTACTGGACTATAGTAGGCAATTTCAAAGGCAGTCCGGGAGCCAATGGCCAGAATGGTTTGGATGGTGATAAAGGGGACAAGGGAGATAAAGGGGACCAGGGCGATAAAGGCGACAAAGGAGATACCGGCGACAGTGGAGCCCACGCCCGCCGCCACGATTTTGCAGATCCTTATAGCTATTGCGGAACTGCTGCAACCGGAACACCCGACGCGACAAATGCCTGGAGCATCAGCCGCATAGAAGTGCTTGCCACTGGTGCCACCATTAAAAAAACGGCTACAGCTGTAGCCTGGTCAAACCGCTATTCTATTTCCTACTCTTAAAAATACCTCGCTATATGTCTTTAATCAGCAATTCCGAAAATGACCTGCGCTACGATATGGAACTGAGTGCCAGTGGCGCCATGGCCAATGTACGCCTTACTGCCTACAAACTGGAAGATGGTGAAAAGGTCCTTTATCCGGACTTCCACCGGCAGATACTGACGTTCGATGCCCTCAATGATCCTAATCCGGCGATTCAATTGGCCGCAGGAAAAATATTCGAGGCCCTTCAATCATTTATAAACGAATCCAACTTCTGACCATGGCTAAACGATATGCAATAGCTTCGGGTAACTGGTCCAATGCCGCCATCTGGGATGGCGGCACTTTGCCAGGTGCATCAGATGATGTATACCCCAACTCTTTTACTGTTACCATTGACCAAAATGTAACGGTATTGTCACTTACAAACCAGGCCAACGCTTCGACTCCTACCATATTGGCCAATGGGACTTTCAATGCAAACAATGGTGTTACGATATCTGCCACGGCTGGCGGTTTTGTTATGAATGCAGTTGCTGTTGTAAATATTCCTGGTTCTGTTAGTTGTGGGCTTATTGGCAATATTACGGGTGTAGCCTCCACTGGTGCAGCAACCATCACCATTACTACAACAGGTACGGTCAATGTCGCTGGAAATATCAATATGACAGGTGGCGGAAATAGGTTTGGTATGTCTATTGGGGCTAATGCCGTGGTGAATATTGTGGGTGATGTGCTTACTACTGGTACAGCCGGTGCGAATGTGGTCGGTATCACAGTTACCTCAAATTGCACGCTTAATGTAATGGGTAAGGTAGAAAGTGGCGCATCAATAGCAATAGCAAATACTGCAGCATTTAATTTGAATGTTACTGGTCCTGTTAATGCTACTGGAATTGCAAATACATTTTCTGTTGCGCAGCCATTAACCATAAGTATTACGGGAAATGTAAGTGCTACGGGTGGGGCATCTATAATGAGTACAGCATCTGTTGTCACCGGTACTATTGTAGGTTCTATTACATCCGGCACTTCAGTACCTGCTATTGTTACCACTGCTGCGGGTTCGCTTTGGACAATATCGGGACCTTTGGTAAATAATAATTATTTGGTGGCCTTAGTAGCGCAGCGCATCCGTTTTATGAACGCCGTTGTTACGTCCTGGCTTTTCCAGACTGACACTGCCGCTAACAAACCCTTATACTCTGCAGGTGTTGCCCTGGGCAACCCGCTACCTGCTAATGTCCGTTCCGGCACATTGTATGGTTCAGCAAATGAGCTTGCCGGCACTTTGGCCGTGCCGCCTGCAGCTGCGGTAAGCATCGGCGTACCTGTGGACCATACCACTGGTAGCGCCTACCTATCGGCTGCCGAAATCTGGAACCATCCACTGGCAAACATTACTACGCCCAATTCCATTGGCCAGCGCCTGAAGAATGCAGCCACCGTGCAGAGCACCGGTGATCAGCTCGCAGCGCTTGGCAACTAAACCACCATACATATGCAGGTTATAGAAGTTCCCATAATTCATTCACCCAATACACACGGCAGGTTCGTGCTCCGTAATCATGGAGCTGCCACCAATCCCGGTGCATATAGCCGCCTGGTATTGGTGTTCGACAGCACCACGCCACCATACCCGGGCGAAACGCTGCAGCTGGACCTCTATGATGCAACATCAGTAAATTTTACCTTTAACGGCGACTATGCTATCGATGCTAATCTTATAGATTACTACGATGGAACTGAGACGCCCATCAGGAACTATTTCCGCCGCCTTGCTTCGCAGATACAGGCTCACCCATCAATCCAAAAGGATTATATAGTTTCATTCCTGGATGGGTTTAACGGAACTATAAACCTGTATCATATCCAGATACAGGCCATCAACCAGGGCGACTACAGCATTGTAAAAAATGCGGCAAGTACAGTTTACCTGCACTATGCCCTGGCTATTACCGGTAATCCGAATAACCTTTCCGGAACGCACCGCGCAGAAGCTTCGCTTTACCTGCTCACCGGTTATCCGTCAAATACCACCGAATACAGGTCCTTTACTTCTATCAGCTATCCGGTGTATGATGCCGATACCAATATTGCCGACTTTGAGTTTTACGACCTCTTAAAGTCCATCGTTATCAATCCCGACCTTTCGCCACCGGTATCCAGTGGTGTTGCCCTGGTTAAAAACGGCACCAGCCTTTTTAACTTTACAGCCCGTGAAATTATCAGTGGCATGACGCTACCGGCTACCCTGAATTGGAATGGCGATTCAGTGTTTGCCTATGACCAAAGATTGAATGCCTTTCCTCTGTATCATTCTGTGGCCGAAGAAGCTCTGACACTACGTTCGCATCTCGACCAGGGCAAATTCCTTACCAAGCAGCCGCGCAAAAAGATTATACGGCCCGACCAGCTTGAGTGGCTCTACTGGCCATCAGGCCTCAGCGCTGCCGATGCCACTTTTACTATAACTGTTTATTTCAGCGATGGTACCAATTCTATCGTTTCCAATACAATACCAGTTCAGCCATATTGTATATACTGTTTTGCTACAGGATATGAAATGAACCGGCTTGCAGATATTATGCCGGGCAAAACAGTAGTTTACTACGAGGCTTTTGTAACAGATAGCATGAATGAGGTAGGCGAAAAGTTCACCTACATCATGGAATACAAGGATGCCGAAGATACCAAGTACCTGATTTTCCAAAATACATTTGGCGGGTATGACACCATGCGTTTTAGTGGATCCACTAAAACTGCTGTAAAGCGCACCGGCTCTACCATTCCAAAAGTGCAAACCGAAAGCAGTACTGCAAAAGACGGTACCATAATCATGGACCGCCAAACACTGGATGGCAGCCTGATACTGCGTTCAGGCTACATGCCTACATTTACAGACCTTAGGTATTACAAAGAGCTGTTCGGCTCTTCTAATGTATATGAGGCAAGGGCCGCATTACCTGAAGGAGAAGACAGCCGGCGCTACCAGCCTTTACTTAAATCACTGATACATGACAGCGAAACAACGGACCTGATAGATGATACCAGCGGCCTGAGGGCAATAGAGGCAAAATTCAAGTATGCCTATCCCGATGCGCATGTATACCAGGGAACACCTGCAAAAGTCTATTACAGTGGCAGGGCTCGTGTCTCTGTGAGGATCCATTCTATTGCTGGGCCGAACCCACGTATCCAAGTGTATAATCCCGGTGGTAATAATAAAATTACAGTCAACGGCAATCTATATGGTGGTACGTTCATCGCCTATCAGGATGTGGTATATGATATCATACTGGAGTCCGATGACTTCAATACCCTGGCCATCACTGTTAACGACTGTATAAGCACTTTGACAGTGCTTGAACTGGATGCGGTGGAAATGGATTTTATAGAGCTGATTGCCACCAACGTTACAGGATCCTATCTACTCAAAAGGCTTCCTTACCTGCCAAAGCTTACCAACCTCAAAATCTTCGCTTCCGATGATTTTGATATAGACTCTACCATGGCAGCTGCATCAAGGCTCTATGGCCATTACCATGTTCTTACTGTCATAGTATTCACCAACAAGGCCCCGGGAGTACTTGGTAACGACTTGAAAAACTACCTGATAGCCCAGGGATTGTTTGTCGTTACCGCATAAAATTTTGTAATCAATTCAATCATAATATATGAATCAGCCCTACGTAAAACAGTTTGACGAAACTGGAAAACTTAAAAACCCTATCCGCCGACACTACCAGAGCCAGGTACTAATTGGCAGGGACCCGGAAACAGGAAAGCCGAACCTGGTACCAAACCGCAGGCAGCGCAGGAGCCGGAAAGAGGAAGTTCCTGCAGGGCACTTCCCGCAGCATATTATCCTGAAGGATGAATATGGCCGCTATGCCGGTGTTAAAACCATTTACCACCATCTGAGTGTGCGCCTTAACGGCAGGATATCGTAATGCAGCCAAGGCAGCAAATAGCAAAATGGCTCAATGAAAATGAGCGCGAAAGCCCTGCGGGTTATGATGCAGGCCTGATGCTTTTCTATGCCCATGGTAAAGATGCCGGGCGCTACGAAACCATAAAGATGTTCCGCAGGCCTGCGGTTCTTTTTGATGCATTGCGACAGCTCTACCAGGATCTAAAAGACGTTGCAAAAAGCAATGTATCGGTAGATGAGGTAGCAGCTGCTGTTTCCGCTCCGTCGGCGAAGCCGGCAGCCGAAGCAAAAGGCAAAACCATCATACTCCAAAAGCTGGAGAAAAAATGGAAGCACCTGCGGGCCCAGTCCGGAGCATGGCACGCAGAGATGAGGAGCATTGGCCGGACAAATGGCAGGGCCAGGCAAATGACCAAGGGCGAAAAGGACCAGCGCGCCCAGCTGGCAATCCTGCTCATGGATGCGGAAAGAGAGATTCGCGCTATATACGTGGACATAGAGCATGTAGAGATACACGGAAAGCTGCCACAGCGCGAACATGCAGAAGCTCAAAAGTACGTACCTGGTACAGCGGATAAAAAGAACCTGCAGAAAAGGATCAGTGCGATAAATAACCAAATCGCACTGGCCACAGAAAAAATGAATACCCTAAAACCACTGGAGCGCAGCGCATTGAAAAAACAGATTGCCAGGTGGGAAGCCACCCTGGCTGAAAAGCAAGCGCTGCTACTCCGGACCAAAACCCTACTGAATGACCAAAGCACTGGAAAAGCTACTGGACGGAAGCTACATCGACAGGATCCACGCTAACAGGATATATGGCGATGATAAAGCACCGCTTACAGCCAAAGAACAGGAAATACTACAGCGCATAGAACTTGCCCTGGAACTGCTATACGAGCACAACGGAAATGAAGGGATCGTTTTAAAGACATTGGAGAAGCACCCGAAATTCCCCTGCACTTCTAAAGAAGCCAGGGTGGCGCTGGGTGATGCAAAGCACCTATTTGCCTTTATCGGCGATTTTGACCTGCACTACGAACTACTGCTCGAAAAGCAAAAGCTTGATAAAATGCAGGCAAAAGCAATGGCCGATAGCGATGGGCTAACCTTTTCCGCCCTGTCCAAAGTTAAAATGGGCGTACTCACAGAACTGGAGAAATGCAAAGAGAAGCTTCAGAGATTGGAACTAAGGCCGATAAACTGGACGCTGCACACAGACTTTACCAAGTTGGGTGTATCGGAGCAGGAGTTCAGCGAGTGGGAGCGGGAGCTTAATGAAATCATTATACCTAAAGTCAGGTTAAAATACCGGGGAATGCCGGAAGAAGTACAAGATGCAGAATACATTGTTGAATAACGCCGAGCCGATAGAAAAGGAAGGGTACCTGAATAATGTTCAGATGCTGGTCCTTGCTGTTTGTGCCCGCACAACAGTGCTCAAATGGGGGAGGAGGACCGGTAAAACAAGCCGTGCCGTTGCTCTATACATTATGCGCTGCGTGGCCAAGATGCCACGCTCAGCGGGTTTCTTTTCAGGTGCCAACCTGCAAAAGATACTTGGCCACATGCTCCCTGAGGTCCTCGCGGCTTTCGAATATTTTGGATGGGAAAAGGAACGGGATTTTGTGGTAGGCAAACGACCACCGGCACATTTTGCAAAGCCGTTCGTTTCTCCCGAATCGTGGAACTATGTAGTAGCCTTTGCCAATGGATCCATAATCAACCTTATCGGCTTCGACCACAAATCTACCAGTAATGCCCTGGCCCACTATTGGGGTGTGATAGATGAGGCAAAGCAAGTGCCGGAAGAGCGTATAAAGAAAGAGCTACTGCCAACCATGAGTGGTAATCACCTTTTGTTCGGCCAGCTTCCGGAGCACCTGTCGCTGATGATATGCTCAGATGGCAACATAGGAGCCAAGGATAGCGACTGGATAGAGCAATATGCCGAATCAGCTTCCACTCCGGCTCAGGTAAAAGAAATCCTGTTGCTGCAAAAAGCAGTAGAGCGGTGTCAGGATCCTGTTACCAGGTATCAGCTGACACAGGAATTATTGGACAAGCAAAGGAAAGCAACCTTGTACATAGAAGCCAGCACCATTGAGAACCTGGCTGTATTGGGTATAGACTTTTTCAGGGCACAGAGTAAGAACCTGGACGCTATCGAGTTTATGGAATCTATCCTCAACCAAAAGGCAACCAAGATAAAAGGCGGCTTTTATGCCCTGCTCGATGAAATCACCCATGGATACTCAGCGCCAAACTATGCCCATATAGATACCATAGGCATCGGGGAATATGTCGATGGCCAAACGTGCCTTGCCGATGCGGACTGCCGTCCGGATATTGGCCTGAAGGTTTCCATCGACTTTGGTTCGCGCAATAACTGGCTGGTGGNNTCCAATTCTATGGCAATAAGTATTTCGCCCTGCGAAACATCTTTGTGCAATCCCCCTATAAAATCAGTGACCTCCTTGCCAAGTTCAACAAGGTATATGCACCGCACAAAAAGCGAGTAATTGAATTGTATTACGACGTTGCAGGTGATAAGGAAACCACCCGCAGTGTTACCACAGATGCCGAAGAAGTAACCCGACTGCTCAGGGCAGCAGGCTGGGAGGTGATAAACAAGGTAAAAGGCAAGGATTACATCAACCACCACGACAAGTTCCGGATATGGGAAAAAATCCTTGGTATGGTACGGAAGACCAGCACAGGAAAGGCAATACCTGAATTCCGCTATAATACCGACAATGCCTATGAGCTATTCTATAGCATGAGCCGCGCCAAAGCAAAGCCCGGTATGAAGCGGGAAATACAGAAAGACAAGAGTTCCGAGCGGAACGATAAAATAGAACAATGGATGGCCACGCACTTGAGCGATGCCCAGGACAACATTGTATGCTATGATAACGTGCACCTATTGGACCGCAAAACAGCACCATTAAGATTCTAAATGACAGTAACATTCTATTGCAAACCTTATGTGGCCCAGTACCTCAAAATGATGTACGGGCGAAATGGAGAAATTGCACTGCCACGCCGCAGCAGCATCCGCTTCACTGTGTTCAGCTGCTTCACCAAAGAAATGCATGCCACCAATGAATACAACCGGAAGCAGAACACGGCACGGGTAGATCTGCGCATCAATAAAAACGATGCAAGCTTCCATGGCCAGTTCATCAGCCCGGAGCGGGCTGCATACCTGAACAGCACACTTGAAGAAAAAATTAAAATCGAAGCCCTGGTAATCATCTCCAAAGAGATTGCATCAGGATCTACCAAAACAAAAGCAATACAGGATTACCAGCAGGCTATGGGCTTCGATGAAGAAACCTTCAGCTGGGATGCCATCAGGGTGGCTTACGATAGAATGCTCCAGCCCGCGAAAACTATTTTCCACAGAACTGTTCTAAACCAAAAATTTAAAAGATGACCTGGACCGAAATATTAAAACGGGCTTTTACAGAGCTTAGCGGCACCCCAACTGATACCATTCGGCTACCTGACCGTAAAAGCCATTATGGTTTTTGGCAGCAGGTATTAGAGCGGGCTAATTGGTTTTACAACAGTATGAGAGCACCGGAAGATTTTCCGGCGGTACTTAAAAACGAGATAGCCCAGGAGCGCCGTTATATTGTTACAGATGAAGTTATCGCTATTTTTCACAAATCGAATCTACCGAGGGAGTTTAGAGGTTTCCTGCATCTGTACGATCATATCAAAAGGCAACCTAATGTTGACATGTGCAACGATGCATTGAACGTTTATCTATGGTCCTATAAAAAGCCTGATACTCCTACAAGCAAATATGTGATTTCAATAGGCTACCTCAAGCTAAAAGCATTGGAGGAACTCGAAGATTTGCGGCTATCAGAGCATGAGTACAGGATTGTAAGGGACTGGCACTATGCATATAGGCCTATGGGCGGTTATGCAGAAAGCGAAACGGTTATAGACAAAATTCAATATATAACAGACTTCGGTAAGTAAATCAATTCAAATGAGAGAATCCACCTTTTTAGACCTTAACCACGGCCATAAAGTAAACAAGCCGGGCATTTGCAAGCTATATGCATTGCTTCGAAAAGACGTTACATTCTTTCCGGATGAAGTAATACAGCTCCAGTCTATGGCGCCGGATGCAAACCGCATATTTGTAGAAAGCATCCTTTTTGCAAATGATGGCTGGCTATCCATATCCAACGATATGAATGTGTCCATAAGCATCGAGGAGAAAGTAACTACCTCGGTGCATGGCCAGGTAACCGAATACCAGGTGCTGCTGGATATACCAAATGATGACTACCATACCAGGGGCAAAATCATAGATGCTTATAGCGGACGGGAATTTTTGCTGCTGGTACGCCTGGGCAATGGCACCTACAGGGTTGTAGGTGATAATAACAAAGGCGCTGAATTTCAATCAGCCTTAAACAGCTCAACCAAACTAAAACCTGCAAATATTACACGGTGCGGGTTTATCCTGTCTACAGCTACCAAAGCCCTATATACCCAGGAATACCCTGCCGGGTACCTGGATATAACTGTGGAGCCGGATGGAGACGAAAATATACTGCTGGCCATCTATACCGATCGCAATATGTTCCTGCAGACCTATGGCGATGGGATAGGAGGGAACCGCATCGGCGCGCATACCTTCCGGTATGGCTACCCGAATGCCGGCACCTTCATAGCCAGGTTACTCTACAGCCAGGATGATACCATATTGGACCTGCAGGGAGTGGACGAAGGGCAAAACCGGATTATAAAAGCCATAGTTGGTAAGCTTCCACCACTGCTAACTCAGCTCTATATCCAAAACAACAGGTTTACCGGTGGAAGGATCATGGTCCTTGCTCAACAGCTTGCTGCCAATGGACAGCTGAATGGTACGGCAGATTTTTCCAATCAAACACCTGCAGTAACCTCATACCCGGCACCATACACCACGGCAAAAAACCAGCTGATAGCCCGTGGATGGACCATTATAGATTAGGGAAAAGCTGTTCTAAAGAACCGTCTTGAATCGCTTGTATTTCGCTGTCCAACAATAGCACGGAAAGCAAGTGAACAACTCTATTTCTCTTTTACTTCAACTCAGCAAGGGTATTTTCTTCATAGACCCGATCCAAGCACAGGCCTTTGGTCCTGCTGTAGCTGCCTTGTTCAGTGGAAAGGGAGAAGATATTAAAGCCTTGCTTCCGGAGCTATACTATTCCGGTCCTCTCAAAAATAACCTTCCCTTCTATTCAGCAACCCAAGGCGGCTCGCCCTATGAATCACTGGACCAGGCTCCCAGGGGTTCTGTTTCTATTGTACCCGTGAAAGGCGCTATAATGAAACAGGACTACTGTGGTAGTCCCGGTACCAAGAGCATGCTCAGCTTCCTGAAGGCAGCGGACCAGCACTCAAATATTTCCGGCCATATACTGGAAATAGATAGCCCGGGCGGCGCTGCCGATGCCTGGCTGGATTTGAGCGAGGGCATCAAATCGCTCAACAAACCGGTAATAGCCTGGGTAGATGGCATGGCCGCAAGCGCTGCTTTCGGTATCGCCTCAGCGGCTACCGAAATAATCGCAGCCAATGAAATGAGCCAGATAGGCAGCATAGGTACCTACATCAGCTGGAGGGATTACAAATCTTCAGATGAAGCGCGCGGTATAAAAACCATTGAAGTATATGCAAGCCGCAGTACTGAAAAGAACCTGGAGTTCCGCGAAGCCGCAAACGGTAATACAGAGCCATTGCTTAAAAACCTGCTGGATCCTATCAATGAAATTTTCCTGACTTCGGTCGAACGCAATCGCTTTAACAAAAAGTTGAATACAGAAAAGGCATTTACCGGAAAGCTGTTCCTGGCTAAGGAAGCAAAATCAACAGGACTGATAGACAGCATCGGAAGCTTTGACTATGCCCTTTCCAGAATCCAAAAACTCACTAAAACCAAATAAACCATGAAAATCAAATGGAAATCGCTATTTGCCAAAATCGGTCTGGCAGATGAAGAAGTTAAATCTTCTGCCGATGGAATGTTCTTTCCGGAAGCCAGTGTAGACCAACTGGCTGAAATGGAAAGCACCAACAAGGATCTTGTAGCATCGCTTGCTACTGCAAAGGCTGACCTTGAAAATGCAAATACTGCAAAAGCTGCTGCAGAAACGGCACTGGCTACGGCCAATGGCACTATCGGAACCCTGAATACCAAGGTTACGGAACTGGAAACAAAGCTTACTGCAAGGCCAGTGGATGAAACCACCACCAACCCTGCAGGCGCAGATGCTCCTAAAAGCGAATCACAATTCTCCTGGACCCAAAAAAACAAAGTAAACGGCTAACCCCCACCCAACAAGGCTAACCCTAAAACCATTTTTTAACCCCGCCAAATAACCCAACCACTATGGCAGCACCAACCAACTCGTTAGACCTCGCCACGCTCGCAACCCAGCTTGGAGGCTATTACAGAGAATTCTACGAAACCATCCATACTAATATGGAAACCGGCCTTTTCGAAGGCACCAACAGTCTTGCAGGACGCTGGACACTGATCACAGACATCACAGACGAACTTGTACTAACTGAAGATGTAGTGAAAGATTACATCCACCAGTATGTACCAACCAATGCAGCTACGTTTACACCTACTGCAAACATCGTAACCCCTCAGGTTCGTATTCTCAAACCAAGGGATNNACTACGAAGGAGACCTTCAATTCAGTGACAAAGAAATGCAGCGTACAGCCCTTATGTACCGCGCTGGCATGAAGCTGCTATCCAGGAGCGATAGCCCGGACAGGACACAAACCATGATAGAGCACCTATTCTGGGAAATCCTTTTGAAGAAAGGCCGCAATACATTGCGCAAAGCGATCTACCAGGCAAGCTTCGACAATACCGGTGCATACAACTGGAACAAGATCTGCAATGGCGTGAAAAAACTCCTTGCAGATGAAATCACAGCGGGCACCCTGGTAGCCGGTACTGTTACTTCCCCAACAGTCAATAACGTTACAACAATAGTTGAAACGGAATTCGACAAACTGGGAGGCGAAGTAAAAACAGCAGAGGACCTTATTGTGGAACTGAGTCCAGCTATGTACTCGCTTTGGATCCGCCGTAACAGCACCGACCTGAAGAGAGCCGACAACTACGACAGTGCTTCACAGAATACCATCTACGGCTATCCAAATGCCAAAGTGGTACAGGAACCAATGCTAACAGGTAACGAAATCTTCATTGCCCAGCAGTCCAATAAGCTGATAGGCTTTAAAGCCATTCCGGACGAAGTAGGGTCATGGGAGTTCCAGCGTGCCGACAGGCTTACCAAAGCAATGGTAAATGGTACGGTAGGAGTACAGCTGGTATCAGTAAACAGCGATTCTGCTAACAAGAACGTAGCTTACGCATACTAAGCAAACCAATCCCGGATAAGTCAAATTAACCCGATTAACTAAAATCATAATACCAAAACCATGGCAGAAAAACCGCCACTTACCATTGAACAACAAGTAGCAGCCCTCACAGAGAGGGTTGCTACCCTTGAAGCCAATGCAGCCAAGAAAGAAAAAGCTGCAGCTGAATCCATTAAAGCAATCGTTGCAAAACTGGTTGCTGAGAAAACCCCTGTTTCATCCATTGGCCAAGCCGAGGCGAAAGCAGCCCCAAAAGTTCCGGACCGCTCGGTAGAAGTTTCCTGGACTAAAAACGGCAAAACGCGTACTGGACACTTTAAACTGACAGTGCCGGCATTATCGGTAGATGGTACCGACTACGTAGGCGACGAAGCCCTGGACAATTCAGAAATAATGGCAAGGCTTGCCGCTGCCGGTCACCCATCGGTGAAGGAAGTATTCAAAGAGGACTAAGCCAGCCAACCACTCAACCCAATAACCTAACCCAATTTTTAAACCCCTAAGATTTTATCACTATGTATGATTTCTTTCAAGAAACCCCTGCCAATGTCGCCTATGGAGCATTGCCGGGTTACGGCTC
>DLGO01000092.1:15129-23190 GCA_002482725.1 Bacteroidetes bacterium UBA7692
CGCTCGCAGATAGCTTTCGCTGAGCTGAAGGACTTCCTGATCCTACAACCTACCATGGCATCTCCTTCAGTAGAAGGCGATACCCTGAAGATTTCCGCCACCCACACTTTTGGATCCGGAGACGGCTTTGTTAAAGCAAGTGGCTACCAAGATGGCGGCGAGATGTCCGGCGAGAGCTCAGGCGACGCGGGATTTCAAACGCCCATCCCTTATGCCTTTAAAATGTTCCTGGTAGGTGACCAGCGTGCGCTGCGCGAAAAAGTGCAGAACATGATGAACCGCGGCTTCATTGTAATTATCAATGACCCCGAATGCAAAACGGTGCGTTATCTGCAGCTGGGCTGCGAGTGTGACCCTGCCATTGTAAGCAAGATTTCTTATACCTCTGGTAACAAGAAATCAGGTGGCAAGAAAGGATATGAAGTAACCTTCACAGCTCCTTGCCTGCTTGACTACCTGGGTACATTAACCTACAAAGCGTAAAACCCCCTTTTTATGAAAATAGGTAAATACCAATTGGTACTTGATGTAAAGCCGGACCAGGAACTGGAGTTCCAATGCGGAATTAAGAAAAAAGCTAAACACCTGACCGAAGCAGACTGCCAGCAAATAGTTGCCAGTAAGTGCACAGATGTTGTGCTGTTAGAAGAAACAGCACCCGCAAAAACAAGCAAAGCCGAATCCAAGTAACCGACCCTTTAACCACTAAAGAAGCCCGTACCGCCCTGCGGACGGGCTTCTTTCATTTAAGAACCTATGGCAACACTATCAGAAATCATTTCAGGACCAACACCGCCCGCCGTTACAGCTGCTGTCGCAGCAAGTACGGTAGTTATCCAGGGCATAATAGACCAGCTCAGGGACGCACCGCTCCCTGCGCACGACCTCTACTGGATAATCAAAGGCCTTAGTATCCTGAATGTGCTGATAGCCGGGGCCGCCATATTCATTAACTCTAAAAAAGCATCCGAAAACACATGACAAAAGACATACTACAATACATCAATACCGCTTTGTTCGGTATTGCCTGCTGGCTTTTCAGCCACCAGATGGACAGGCTCGACAGTATAGAAAATAAGCTCGTAGCCCTTGGAGAAAACAAGGTCCGCACCGAGGATATAATGAAAAATACTATAGAGCACCTGGCACAGCTGGAGGGCGACTGCCGCGAAAACAGCAGGCTCATTGCCCTGGTACGCAATTACGCAACACTCCCTAAAGAAACAAAAGTTGAATCAGGATATCGCCGTTAGTAACAACGCAATTATTGAGGATTGGGTACCGGCCTTTGTGCGCGAAGTAAACGCAGAAAAGGACCGCCTGGGCATTAAGCACAACCGGGACAAAAGGGCCATACCCTCCAAAGGCTCCACCAAAAAGGAGAGAGGAGAAATCCGCCGTATTGGTGTAAAAATGACCAAAGGCGAAGTGTTTACCCATAAGGGCGTAGGTGGGAGGGGAGCGAGGCAGGCAAAGCCCTGGTTCAACCCGATAGCTGAAACCGCAGTGGATGAGCTGGCCAGCGCCATTGCCGAGAACACAGGCGACATCATATCAAAATCCCTATCCATCCGATGATAAAGCTAAAAGAAGCCATACTGCAGATACGCTCCGGCCAGCCATTTGACCTGGAGGTTTGCTCCCTGGACCTAAACCGCAAAACCGGTGGCGAGCGAAAAGTATATGCCGGAGCCATACTGAGCACGGCACAACCTGGCATGAAACAAACAGACGGTGCTGCAGCAGAGAAGCAAAGGCGCTACCATGGTACCAACCTTACCATGAATATCGCTTTGCCCAATGGAGATATTGAAACCATTCACACACCCCTAATCGAATCCTTTAACCACAAACAGATACTACTATAATGGATGGCATAACCCTAAACAAGGTCGGCGACAGCCTGGCCAAAGGCATTTTTTCAGAATCCAAAACCGCTTCCGCTCCCTCACCTGCAGAAAGCGGCAAGGTGTATGAGGCCAATTACCGAAAGGCATTTGCCGTAAACCCCGTGCTATACTGGGGCGAAAACAATAAATACCCGTGGGACCTGGACGAGGTGGCAAAGAAGTGCAACACCCTGGAAGCCGGGCTAATGGTGCTCGGTGATCACATGGTTGGCCAGGGCCTGTATATATACCGTGACGTGGTAGAAAATGGCGTGAAGTCCACCAAGGAAATCATTATACCGGAAATAGAAGAGTGGCTAGAATCCAGCTGCTTTGATACATACTACGATGCCGCCTGCAGGGAATACCTGCGCTGGGCCAATATCTACCCGCTGTACAAAATGAACAAGGACCGGAAGATCGTTCAGGTAGATATCGAAAGCAGCATGTACAGCCGCCTGGAGCTACCCAACCCTAATACCGGGCGAAATGAGAACATATACACCAGCGCTCAATGGGTTAACGGGCTAACCCTGAAAGGTTCTACGATACCTGCCAACCTGAAACAATGGGTGGCGAAATACCCGCTGATAACGGAAATGGGAGGAGTGGACACCATGACCTATGCGAAGAACTACTTCACCTTTGCCCAGCACATTACCCTATATACCAGTGGTAAAAGCTATGGCCGTGCTCCGTGGCATGCTGCCTATGAGAATGGCTGGATAGCTATATCAATATCTGTACCGGAGATAAAAAAGCGCCTGTTCGAATGGAGCGTAACCCTCAATTATGTGATATACATACACGAGGACTACTGGAAAAACAAGTATGAGGGCAAATGGGAAACCATGTCTACCGAGGAAAAGGAAATCAAGATAAAAGCCAGGCAGAAGGAAATAGAATCCAACCTGGTAGGCAAGGATAATGCCTATAAAACAATATTCAGCTCTATGGGTACCGATGACCGCGGCAACCCTATCATGAGCCTGAAGATAGAAGTGGTAGACAATAAGATGCGTGAAGGCAACTTCATTCCTGATAGCCAGGTGGCCGACTCACAGATCATGTTTTCGGTGGCCGTGGATCCAGGGCTTTTAGGCCTTGTAGTACCAGGTGGTAAGCAGGGCGGCGGAAGCGGTAGCAACATCCGTGAAGCAAGCCTTGCCCTAAATGCCAGGCTGCGCCCGCACAAAAACAAAATCCTGAAACCCTTTTACATGGTAAAGAAATTCCACGGGTGGGACAAATCCAATCCCGCCGGACCAAATGAAAGCCGGATAAAAATCGGTGTCCGGGATTACATGATCAACACACTTGATGGCCGCGCACCCGCTGCCGGTACCGAAGTAACCTCAGCTTAAAAACCCCTGAACGCTATGCTTATAACTACAACCGCTGAACTCAAAGTCTACCTGCCGGTAGAAAAAGCTATGGTAAACCAAAGCTTTTCGCCATACATAGAACAGGCAGAAGACAACTATATCGCCCCAATCCTGGGCGATGCATTGCTGGCCACGCTACGCGCCAACTATGCAGCAAATACCCTGACAGCTGACCAGGTGAAACTTTTGGACCAGGTGCGAAAGGTGATAGCCCCTATCGCATTTTACCTCTATACCCCCATACTGAACGTAAGGATAACTGAAGGAGGCCTGGTAACTTCTGAAACGCAAACGACCCAGCGCGCGGCCAAATGGATGGTGGACGGTATGCGCCTGCAGTTGCTGTCTACCGGCTATAAGGCAATAGATAACCTGTTCAAGTATCTGGAGAAAAATACTGCAGCTGACTTTTATGCCAGCTGGAAAGCTGGCACCGGGTATTCCCAGTACAACCGCTTTTTTATCCGCAATGCCGATGAGATGACCAGGGGCGGTGCGCCCATCCATGGGAGCCGCTGGCTGTATACCCGCATGGAATCCATCATCGACAGCGTTGAGATCAGGTTCATTGAAGGCGAAATATCGCCCGGGCTCTTTGCTGCTTTAAAGGCACGTGCAGCTGCCGGTACCCTCTCGGCTGATGACAGGATCCTGATTGGCTACATACAAAAGCCATTGGCCTGCCATGCCTATAGTGAGGCCCTGAAGGATGCAAGCTTCAGGCAGGAACAGTTTGTAGTGAACGTAACGCCTACCGAAGCCATTAAGGAAGTTGACCTGGGCATACAGCAGTTCTCATCCATAATAAAAGAATACCGCGAACAGGGAGATATGTTCATAGACAGGCTAAGGACGTACCTCAATCAGACTTCCAGCGCTATCCTCTTTCCGGAATATTTCTCAAGCTCCCTATACAGGTCCCCGGGAGTTGATTCCGGTGGCAGCCTGTACGAAAACGACAGTTCCAGCGGAACTTTTTTCATGATGTAAACCCACAACCCTATGGACCAGATAACCCTAAAGCGCATTGAATTGCTGCACCCTAAGCTTCGGGATGAAGCACTCGCCATTTACAAAGAGATCTGCACTGAGCTGAAAGGCAAAGCGATGTGCCGCTTTGCCTGGACCTTCCGGTCATTTGCAGAACAGCAGCAACTATTCCGACAGGGCCGCAATGGTGTACCTGGTAGTATTGTTACAAAGGCACAAGCCGGCGACAGCTACCATAACTACGGCCTTGCCATTGATATCGTGCTGATAAAAGACACGGACGGCAATGGTTCCTATGAAACAGCCAGTTGGGAAACCAAAGCCGATTTCGACAATGATAAGGTAGCCGACTGGATGGAGGTAGTCCGCATTTTCAAGAAATACGGATGGGAGTGGGGCGGTGACTGGAAGTTCCTGGACCTGCCGCATTTCCAAAAAACCTTTGGCAAAACCTGCATGCAGCTTAAAGCAATCCGCCGAACCCAGGGCGGGATTGATTACCCAAACTTTTAAAACCAAACCACTATGTCTGATGGTGTTGTAAGCCGGACGGTCAATATATATGTTGATTCCGGCCAGGCCCAAACTGCATTAACGCAGCTGGTGGCCAATAACGATAAGCTTAAAAAGAAACTATCCGAAGTTCGCGAAGCACAGCAGAAAGCTGCTGATGCTGCACTTGCCGGAAACAAAGCTGCTGCAGAAGCTGCGAAGAAGTATTCTGGCCAGATAGATCTACAGGAAAAAANNAACTGGTAGAGCTGAAGGATAAACAGTTCAAGGCCGCTCAGGAAGCATCCACCGGCAGCAAGAAAGCTGCTGCCGACTATGAGAAATTTACCAAGGCAATAGAGCATACCACCAAATCCATAGATGACCTGCGCGTAAAACAGGATAAAGCCTCAAAGGATGCTCATGGCCCGAACAAAAAGGCAGAAGAGAGCTATAAGAAACTTGGTGATGAAATAGTAACGCTGGAGCATAAGCTTGCTACCAGTACTGCTGCCATGGAACGCCAGGCAGCCAAAGCCAAAGGAGAAATAAGCCCATCGCTCAATGACCTGAAGGGAACTGTGCAGCAGCTGGGCCGCGAACTGGCCAGGATGAGCGAACAGGATGCCGGCTTCGCTGAAAAAACACAACAATTCAACGATGCTAATGCTCAACTAGATAGAGTATCAAAGTCTATTAAGCATGTAAAAGGAAGCTTTGAGGACCTGAAGGGCACCGTTAGCAGGCTAGGCCGAGAACTGGCCAGCATGAGCGAACAGGATGCCGGATTCCATGAGAAAAAGCAGGAATACGATGCGGCTAAGAAAAGCCTGGATGATTACCATACCTCCCTGAAGGATGTTAAGAGCGGCTTCCTGGAAATGCTCGACACGGCCAAAGGCGTTGCCTTTGGTGTGCTCATTGGTGGCGGTGTACAATCACTGGCTGAAAGCGCCATGGCCGCTATCCAGCAGGTGGGAGCCACCATAACCGAGTTCGAAGGAAAGGTCGGTAACCTGTCGGCCATCACCGGAGCCACCGGCAAGGACCTGGAGTTCCTTTCCTCAAAAGCGATCGCTTTATCAGTTGACAGCACCAAGAGCGCTGCCGACTTCGTGGAAGCTTTCAAGCTGATAGCATCCGCAAAGCCGGAACTACTTAAAAGTAAGGAAGGACTGGTGGAAGTGGCCGAAGCTTCCAGCCGCTTGGCCAAAGCATCGGGCTTGGACCTGCCACAGGCAGCTACCAACCTGACCGATGCCCTGAACCAATTCGGCGCTCCGGCCAGCGCAGCTGCCGGGTATGTGGATGTATTGGCAGCTGCTGCCAAGTACGGAGCAGCCGAGGTGCCGGAAGTTACCAGCGCCTTGCTTGAATTCGGTACCCAGGCAAATGCCAGCAACGTATCAATCGGCGAAAGTGCTGCACTCATAGAGCTGCTTGCAGAGAAAGGTATCAAAGGAGCCGAAGCCGGCACCAAGCTGCGCAACGTGCTACTTGCCCTTAATGCCGTAGATGCGCTGGATAAGAAAGCTTTGCAGTCTTTGGATGATGCCGGAGTGAAAACCAATATCCTGAAGGACAGCAGCCTCAGCCTGGAAGTCCGCTTAAAGGAACTATCCAAGGTACAGGACAACGCTACCGCCCTGGTACAGATATTCGGAAAGGAGAACTATAACGCCGCACAAATCGTGCTCCAGGGTGTGCCGCGCTACGCTGAGCTCAATGAGCAGATAAAGGAAACGGGCGCGGCTTCAGAGCAAAGCGCCCGCAATACCAGCAACCTTACTACCGAGTGGGGAAAGCTAAAGAATACCATTACCGCCCTGTTTATCTCTACTGATACCGGGTTCCTGAAATCCATCGTTAAGGGTGCCCAGGAAGCTTTCGAAGCTTTTGGCAAATGGAATGGATCCATTAAGACAAACAGCCGGTTAATCCAGGATGAGCAAAGCGACCTGAACGGACTAGTTATCAGGATCCAGTCGGCCAGTGAAGGTACCAGGCAGCGCACGGAATTGATTAACCAGCTGAATGAGCAGTACCCGGATTTCCTGAAGAACCTGGGCAATGAGAAGATAACCAATGAACTGCTTTCTGTTCAACTAAAGGAGGTTAATGAGCAATACGTAAACAAAATTATACTGCAGCAGAAAGCTGAAGAGATAGAGAAAGCTGCCGAGCGGGTGGCCAAGGCACGTATTGAGCGCATACAAAATGAAATCAAGTTCGCAAAGGAACTGGGGGATGCTCAGCGCAAATTCGGACTGCAGCAGAACTCCGGAACACTCCCTCAGCGTCTGAGCAATGCCAGCGTACAATTACAGGATAAGGGCAAAGGTGGACTGCAAGGTATATTGACCAACAGCGCAATAAATGCAGCGGTTGACATGCGCGCTGCGCGCGAAACCTTGCAGGTATCCATTGAGGAGGAGAACAAAGCAATAGCTGCTATGACGGGCCTGCAAAAAGGCAGAGAGGAGATGGCCAAGCAGCTGGGCATCGACCTGAATGTTCCCGCACCGGTGGTAGGATCCACCGAAGTAAAGTCAGGTGACAATGGTCCTAGCGCCCGCGAAGAATCAGCAGCTGAAAAAGAAGCCAAACGGATTGCCAAACTAAAAGCGGAATTCGAAAAACTGTCCTACGACCTGAAGACAGCTGACCTGAGCCCGACAGAGGAGCAAATCCAAAAAGTCCGGGAGAAATACGAAAAGGTGATATCCCTGGCCAAGCAGCTGGGCATTGATATCCTGGCCATAGAAAAATCCTATGCCGGTGATGTCAATAAAATCATTTCCGAAGGCTTTACCAAGCAGCGCGAAGCGGATTACAAAAAAGCCACTGAAGCTGCGGTTGAGTTCACAGATGAAGATATACTGAGAACCAAACAGTTATATGCAGATGGTAAAATCAGCAAAGAACAGTATGAACAGCAGCTGGTTTACATCGAAATCAATAAGCTCAAGGACAAACTGGAAGTGGCCAAAGCATGGTCTAAAATCAGTAAGGATGCCGCCGAAGATGTAACCAAGTACAGCATAGAGCTTGCCACAAAGGAGGCAGACGAAAAAATAAAGCAACTGGAGCGGGTGGCCGCTGGCCAGAAAGGTGGATCTACCAAAAGCCTTTTCGATGTAGATGCATCTCAAAGGACCACAGCACAAAATACGGCAGTGTCATTAGCAAGCGATATCTCCCAGGCCTACCAAATGGCAGCGCCGGTGATATCGGGTTTTATGAACCTGCTATCTACCTACGAGAACCGGGAGCTGGCCAACGACAAAAAACGCAATGCCCAAAAA